>JACMQM010000035.1 GCA_014376985.1 Cytophagaceae bacterium
AGGTATCCATTGTTGGATCCAAAATATATTTTTCCTGACTCATCTTTGTACTTTGAATTGAAATAAAAAGAGCAATGAGGTAATCCATCTTTTACAGTAAATGCTTTACATTTTTTTGTATCAATATTGAATTTGGTTATCCCATTGTTTGTGGACAACCAAAGATTACCCATGTCATCTTCTACTATGCTTTTGATGCAGTTATTAGACAGTCCATCTTTTTCTGATGTATAGGCATAATGTTTTCCCGTTTTCTTATTAAACGATATCAAGCCACCACCCATAGTACCTAACCATAAGGTTCCTTTGGAATCTTGACAGATATCAATGACAGTATTTATATCTACTTGATGACTATCGGAAGATCTATTCTTTAAGATGTAATTTTTAAAATTATTATCTTTCAAATTGTACCAGCTTATTCCGTCGAATGTACCTAACCATAAAGTACTGTCTTTGTCTATGTAAAAGGTATGTACCCAGTCTGTGGGGATAGTCGTATCGTCTTTATTGCTATGTAAATATGTTTTGAACTTGTTTGTTTTTTTGTCTAGCAAACTTACACCACCTCCATAACCACATATCCATATGTGATCATTGAAGTCTATCATTGATTTGGTAAAGTTGTTGAATAAAGAAGTACTGTCTAAAGGATCGTTATTATAGACATAGAAGGTATCCAGTTGAGGATCGTATTTGTATAGGCCTCCGCCATAAGAACTAAACCACAAGAAATGTTCCTTATCTTGCATCATCGTAATGATCACATTGTTGGTCAATCCCTTTTTACCAGCTTCGTAATGTGTGATGTCTTCTTCCCCTTCTTTTCTCCTATAAATTCCTCCACCGTCTGTTGTGATCCAAAGTGTATTGTCATAGTCTTTTAAAAATCCAGTAATAATTCCTTTTTGAATGGCACGTTTAGAGTTTGGATCGTTTTTCTTTAAAACAAATAGATTGGTCGTAGTATTGGAATAATTCATTCCGTTCAGATAAGTACCGGCCCAGATATCCCCTTTCGAATCTTTGTACAATGAATTAAGATTAGGGCTCGACAGCTCGTCAGAATAGTGATAAAAAAGTTGTTTTTTTGTATCGTACATGTCGATACCTAAGCCATCAATTCCAATTAAGTAAACATCTTTTTTGTAAGGGATAACATTATTCAAATTATTGCCTCCTAAACTGTTGATGTTTTTTTCATCATTTTTTATAATAGTGAGCGCACCATCTTTAGAAATAATTTTCAATCCATCAGTCGTAGATACCCAAAGATTTTGTTTGTCGTCTTTAAAGATACTACGCACTTCATATCCTCTTCCATATTGAGAACGCAGGTCTATAAATCTTTCTGTTTTTTTATTGAATCGAAACAACCCATCCCAGGTTCCTATCAGAAGCGTGCTGTCATTTTCAGTAATTAAATAATCCAGGTGTTTACAATTTTCTTCAAAAGGAGGAGACATTCTTTTGGATACCTTATCTAATGAGGTAATCTTGTACAAGCCATTATCTTTCGTTGTTACCCATATGACTCCTTCTTTGTCTTCTGTGATCCCTTCTACATTACCAGACAACGGTTTTAATGCAGGATATTTATCGTTATTGAAATTATAAAAAATGTCAAGAATCGGATCGTACAAATTCAATCCGTTACTAGTTACTACCCAAAGTTGTTTTTTGCTGTCAATAAATAGCGCTGTAATATTTCTACTGCTTACACTATACGGGTTATCAGGAGTATTTCTATATATTGTAAATTCGTAGCCATTGTATTTATTCAACCCGTCTTCACATCCAAACCACATGTAGCCTTTATCGTCTTCGACAATAGCGCGAATAGTATTTTCAGACAGTCCATCGGCAACTGTAAGATGATGAAAAACCAATGGAGGTTTTTGACCTGCTACGTTTAAGGAAGTGCAAACAATAAAAAATAATACGACAAGAAATCGAAACATTTACTCGCTTAGTTTTCAACTAAATATATATAACGGAAATGTAGAAAAAATGGACGTAAAACATTTCTTTTTTTTACAAAAAAGGCCACTTCTACCTTAAGTTGGGTAGAATATTAAGGGTCATTTTGGTCTGGTCTAAACTTGACAAATGGAGGGAATTAGCGTTTGTGTTTCCATCTTTTATGTGTCCAGAGCCATATTTCGGGTTGGATACGAATATCCTTTTCCAGTCTACGTGTATGCTTTTCTGAAATTTCGTTTTCAGAGCAATTTTTCGGGTTATCAGTGAGTACTTCCAGATCAATCCTATAAATACCTCTTTCAGGTCTGTATACAGAGACGTACAAAACCGGATAGTTAAGCTTGGTCGCTAACTTTTCTGTGCCTTTAAATACTGGAGTGTCCTGGTGAAGAAAAGTAGTCCAATAAGCACCTTCCGGACTAGGTGTTTGATCCGCAATAAAAGCCGTTGCAGTAATCTTATCACGGTCCCTGAGCATTCCCCTCAAGGCTTCATTCATCGCATATAACTTATTGCCTAGTCTGGTACGCATGTGATAGACTAATTTGTCAAATTTCTTGTTTGTAAGCGGATGATATAAAATGTGCAGTTGAGGAGAGGTGACGAGTTGACTGAATCCGGCGCCAGCTAGTTCCCAGTTTCCCATGTGTCCCATTACTAGAACAATACTTTGCTTGGTCTCATAATATTTTCTAAAAATCTCAACAGATGCCGGGGAGAATACAACATGTTTTTTAACCTGCTCACGAGAAACAGTAAGTGTTTTCAATGATTCTAAAATTAAGTCACAAAAGTATCTGTAAAATTTTTTAGATAGAACAGTAATTTCCTTTTCATTTTTTTCTGGAAATGAATTACGTAAATTCTGAAGTACTACTTTTTTTCGATATCCGATGAGGTAATAAAAAATAATATACAAGCCATCAGAAAGTAGGTATAAAGCCCAAAAGGGTAGTATAGATACGAGGTAGAGAATAGGAAGAGCGATGTAATAAGCCATTAGCAGCGGTCAATTTTACTGCTAAGTTAATTAATTTGTTCCGTTGAAAGCAAGATATCAGTGATTTAACTCACCCTTAGTCCCATGACCAATATGTCATCGATTTGCTTTTCCTTTGTTCCTTTCCAATCTTCAATAGCTTTATCCAGAATTCCTTTTTGTTTATCAAATGGTTCATGGTGTATAGAAAGTAAGAGTTCTTTGAAGTTTTTAATCATAAATTTTTTCCCTTCAGGTCCACCAAACTGGTCTTCAAATCCGTCTGAGAATAAATAAACTGTTGTAGGCTTATCAATAGCAATGGTATGTTTGGTGTAAATCCTGTCGGATTTTCCCTGAGAACCTCCGATGGGTTCTTTGTCGCCTTTAATGTGCTCCAATACACCATCTTTTATAATAACGATAGGATTCTTTGCACCGGCATACTCAATGACTTTATTTTCTTTGTCAATGCTGCAAATGGCCATGTCCATGCCGTCTTTGTTGTCATTCTTATATTGCTGTAAGGCAAAACGAACACTTCTGTTCAATTCAGCCAGTATCAAATCCGGTTCGAGTATGTTTTTACTGACAATCATGTTGAGCAAATTGTAAGCAATCATCGACATGAAGGCTCCGGGAACACCATGTCCTGTGCAATCTACAGCAGCAACAATTATTTTTTGAGAGTCTTCTGCAGCATTACTTTCGTTTTCCGCATCGTAATCGTTCAAAGCACTTCCTGTTTTTACATTGAAAAACCAGTAGAAATCTCCACTTACAACATCTTTTGGTTTAAAGAGAATAAAGGAATCAGGAAATTGCTGATGAAAACTATTCTCATGCGGTAGCATAGCATTTTGAATACGTTGTGCGTAGGTGATCGAATTGGTGATGTTCTCGTGTTGATGACTGATGATTTGAAGTTGACCTTCAATTTGATTACTATACTTTTTCTTTTGTTGAAGATTTCTATAAATATAGAACGCAAGCACACCAAGTGTTAATAAGCCTAGTACTAATGAACCGAGAATAACCCATGTTAATTGTTCTCTCGCTTCTTTTTCTTTGATAATTAAAGCTTGTTCCTTAACCTTTAATTCTTTTAGTTGTTTTTCTTTATTCAATAAATCAATTTGATTCTGCCTCTCACTGTTGATAAGGTCTAGGATGCCCAGAGAATCTCTGGTGACTAATAATTCTGAAGATTTTAAAATGACCTCTTGTTGTGCAAGTTCTTTATCTAGTTCGCTTTTTTTATTTTCTTCTTTTAAAGAAGAAATTGCATATGCATTTTTCTTAAGTAGAGATTCTTTCTTTTTATTGCTAGACTCTAGTTCTTTCTTTTCACGAGCTGTTTTGGTTAGGTTATAGAGGATACCAAATTCCTCTACTTTCTTTTTATTCTTCAGTTCTGTATGGTATTCGAAAAGCAGTCGATATGTTTTTTCAAGCAAGACCTCATCTTCGAGTGCTTCTACCTTAGGCAGG
Source organism: Cytophagaceae bacterium (assembly GCA_014376985.1). GTDB lineage: Bacteria > Bacteroidota > Bacteroidia > Cytophagales > Cytophagaceae > JACMQM01. Next base: position 4,454 of record JACMQM010000035.1, read on the forward strand.
ATTTTCTCCAAATCGTTAACTGCTTTCTTAGTTTTTCCATCTGCATGAAGTTGCTCCGCTTGCATTATGGCTTTACTTATTGCGGTGGGCTGATCCTGCATAGATCCTTTGGCATCAGACTTATTACTGTCTCCATAACTATTGACAGAAGAGAAGAATAGGAGTGCAGAAAATAGGGAGGTAAGGCAGACTTTAAGAGCAGGTTTCATCAGTCTTTAGATATTGTAGAACTTATAAACATTTGTACGAAAGCATTTGGTAGAAGTTGTATTTTCCTTCTATCTTTATTCACATGCCCCAAAATAAGAGATGATATTATTGAGGGAGAAATGCTATATTTAATTGTACGTTATACCTTTTATTATGATCGTTGCAGTTCCCAAAGAAACCAAGCTGAAAGAAAACAGAGTAGCCTTAACTCCGGACGTAGTGAAAGAGTTAATCAAAAAAGGATTTCAAGTAACAGTTCAATCAGGAGCCGGATTGAATTCTTTTTTTAGTGATGAAGCTTACAATGCTGCCGGCGCCACGACTGTTGTAGATCTTAAACAATTGTACAACAATGCCGATGTCGTATTAAAAGTCAATGCTCCGGCTCAGGAAGAAATTTCTTACATGAAAAGGGGAGCAGTTTTACTTTCTTTTCTATGGGCCGCTACCAATGTTGAAATAGTAAATGCGCTTGCTGAAGCTGGTGTTTCTGCTTTTTCAATGGATGCTGTACCTCGTATTTCAAGGGCTCAGAAGATGGATGCCTTAAGTTCGCAAGCCAATCTTGCAGGTTATAAGGCCGTCTTAATGGCTGCTAACACCATTGGAAAAATATTTCCCATGATGACAACCGCAGCCGGAACCATTAAACCTTCCAAGGTTTTAATCTTCGGTGCTGGTGTGGCTGGTTTGCAGGCTATCGCTACTGCCAAGCGTTTGGGAGCGGTAGTTGAAGTAACAGATATACGTCCGGAAACAAAAGAACAGGTACAATCCCTTGGAGGTAAATTTATAGAAGTGACCGGCGATGATTCTATCAAAATCGAAGGCGGTTATGTAAAAGGTGTTTCTGAAGATTTTCTAAAAAAGCAACGAGAACTCATCGCCAAACACATTAAAGAAGCAGATATTGTTATTACTACAGCGCTTATTCCAGGCAAGAAAGCTCCAGTTCTGGTAACCGAAGACATGGTGAGTAGCATGAAGTTTGGTTCTGTGATTGTAGACATGGCGGTTGAACAAGGCGGTAATGTAGTCGGCAGTGAATTGAATCAAACCATTATTAAAAAAGGAGTAACTATTATTGGTGAAAGCAATATTCCAAGTCTTCTTCCTATGAATGCCAGTGATCTCTACGCAAAGAACATTGCTACATTATTGTTTCACCTCGCAGAAGAGAAAGGATTTAAATGGGAATTGGAAGAAGACATCACCAAAGGAAGTCTTATTGTTCATGAAGGAAATATAGTTCATCCTTCGGTTGCTAAATAAAATCAAACTGTAATATTCATACGTTTATGGAATCTATCTTAGCTTTATTTACAGATCACATCTCGATGATCTATTTTATTGTTCTTTCTGTGTTTGTCGGAG
>JACMQM010000305.1 GCA_014376985.1 Cytophagaceae bacterium
AACAGCAAAGAACAGTTGACCTTTAGCGATTCGCTGCTTACGAAACGTTCGTTGAGCTTATCAACGAAAGACAGTGCTTCTTTTGCTTCCAATCCTGCACTGGCTTATATGAAACAAAAAATAGCCGTCACTGAAAGTCAGAAAAGTTTGGAGCGGTCTAGATTAATGCCTGACTTTAATTTAGGTTATTTTAACCAGTCACTTAGAGGCTACCAAGATAATGACGATCAGGTTTCTCAATACTCTACGGCTTTGAATCGTTTTCAGGGTGTGATGGTGGGTGTATCTATTCCTTTATGGGCAAGGGCGCAGGCAGCACGTGTCAAAGCTGCAGATTATGGTGTCAAGGCGGCAGAAGCTGATTACGAATTGATGCAGCGTAATCTGTATGGACAATACAATCAGTTACTGCAGGAATATTTGAAGTATAATAATAGTTTGATGTATTATGAGAAAAATGTATTGCCTCAGGCAGGTATCATTCTCAGTAATGCCTACAAGACTTATGTGGCAGGCGAAATTAATTATGTGGAATACATGACCGCGATTAATACGGCTTTGAACATGCGTTCAGACTATCTCAATTTACTATACCAGTATAACCAGTCGGTTATCGATATTGAATTTATCATTGGCAATAATTAATAGTATCAATTATGACGATAAGAAATAAATGGATCATTGGGATCACAATGGCTTTGTCTCTGGTGATTTTTTCCTGTACTAAAAATACCGAGCAGGAAACTGTTCAGCTTCAGGAAGAACATCAAAAGGAAGAAGTCTTATTGACGGAAGCACAGTATAAAAATGTCGGAATCGTTTTGGGAAAAGCCGAGGAACGCATCATGAGTGGGCTTGTGAAGGTAAACGGTATGTTTGATGTTCCTCCTCAAAACTTGGTCACCATTTCTCTTCCTTATGCAGGGATTGTGAGACAAACGAAGTTGCTTCAGGGAATGGAAGTAAAAAAAGGAGAAGTGATAGCCATCCTGGAGCATCCGGATTTCATTCAGCTGCAGCAGGATTACCTGGATAATAAAAGCAAACTGGATTATTTGCACTTGGAAGTCAACCGTCAGCAAGAGTTGCAGAAGGAAAATGTAAACTCTGCCAAGGTATACCAAAAGGCTCAGTCGGAATATGAATCGTTGAAGGCTATCGTCAGTGGACTAAAAGAAAAGCTCAGTATGATTAACGTCAGCGCGGATCAGTTACAGAAGAACGGTATCTCCAAACAAGTGAAAGTGTTGGCTCCCATTCACGGATATGTTACAGTGGTAAATGTAAACATTGGTAAGCTGGTTAATCCAAATGATGTGATTTGTGAAATAGTTGATATTGGTCATTTGCATGTTGAACTTACTGTATTCGAGAAGGATGTTACCAGTTTGAAAGTGGGACAGAAAGTTAGATTTTGGGTCAATAATGAAAGGAAGGAAAGAACGGCATCTATTTACCTAATTGGTAAACAAATAAGTCCGGATCGTACGGTGCGCGTGCATTGTCACTTGGACAAAGAAGATGAAAATTTGCTCCCGGGAATGTATCTTACCGCATACATTGAAACCACAAAGAAACAATCCTTGGTTTTACCCTCCGCGGCAGTGGTGAGCAGTTCAAATAAAAACTATGTATTTGTTGCCAAAGGAAAAGAGAAGGCTAACTACACTTTTAACATGGAAGAAGTCACCATCGGTGTTGTTGACGACGATTATACAGAAATCATTTTACCTCCTTCTATTGATCCACAATCAGAGTTTGTTTTGGTTGGAGCCTATGATTTACTGTCTTCCAAAAATGTAGGTGAAGAAGAAGGACATAGTCATTAGTTGAAAATTAGAACTGTGTAAAAAATCCCCTACCAAAATAATCGTGCATAAATTTTATACGACTAAACATGTAAGATATTTAGAAAAACTTATATTTGTTAGTAAGCAGATTTAAGAAATGAGTATTAGGTGTTTAATGGTTGATGACGATGCGGATGATCACGAGATCTTCGAATTAGCATTAAAGCAAGTGGATGCTTCTATCACTTGCGATTTTGTGCATGATGGTGTTACTGCCTTGGCTCAATTGTCTGCAGGGGATATTGCTAAACCGGATTATATTTTTCTTGACCTCAATATGCCTCGCATGAGCGGCAGACAAGTATTGCTGGAACTCAAAAAAATTGATGAGCTAAAGGATATTCCTGTTGTGGTTTGTTCTACTTCTTCAGAAACAGTGTTTGAAAAAGAAGCGAAGGAGCTTGGAGCTGTGGCTTATATTGTCAAGCCTTCAAGTTTGAGAGAGTTGGTGAAGAACCTGAAAGATTTTTTTTCCAACAGATAATTATATATAAACAATAAAAAAGCACCTGGATTTCACGATTTGAAATCCAGGTGCTTTTTTATTGTATAGGCATAAAAGACTGCTGTTTTTTCTTTTGCTTGTAGGTGAAGTAGGCGAGGAATAACAAAGCGACAACAACCAGCTCCGGTTCAGACATCCGTTGAGGTTCTTCTCCAAGGTCCAATGATTTATTACCTGCTAGTGTTTGCTTTTGTTTTTTGAGAATCATTTCTTTTTGCATTTCTGATTCCACAACGAGGTAAGAAGTATAGGGTGACATCACTTTAGTTTGAAAACTTTGTTTGACAACATCCAGCCATTGCTTTTCCGAAGTGTGGGGATAAAGCACTTGAGACATCCATTCTCCCTGCATGTATAAGGCAGCGGAGTAGTTTTTATCTGTCCATCGCAGCGCTGGATGTTCTATTCCCAGACTACCTTTCAATACGATGCTTGGCTGATCATCTAGCGGCAAGTAAGCTGAAACATTTTTTTCATTCGGCCAGGCGAATACTTTGTTATCAAATGAAAAGGCCAGGCTATCAGAAGAAATAGCTTTAGGATTATTAAACAAATCATGAGGCTCTAGCATGCCGCCTGCTGTAAGGCTATAGAAGTGCTTATTTTCTGGAGAAGTGAATTTTAAGGAAGCAAAGTCCTTATCCAGTATAGCTTGTGGTAAACTGTCTGTTACTACAGTGATAATGGGATACGTGTTTTTAGGATGAAGATACTCATTCGTTAAAATATGTCTTATGGCATGTTCTAAATAAAATCCTCCTGAACAATTCTGATTTTGCAAATGCGCTTTCCAGTTTTGATCAAAAGGAATGGTGTGAGTATAGCTATTGGTAAAACTGATCTGTGCGTTATCTCCTGAAATGACTTGTTGTGAGAGTAAGTTTTCTATCCGTTGAATGTACTCTATTTTTAAAGAATTATTTTCTTTTGAAACATCTACTACGAAGTGATAATATGGTTTTCGTTGAATGATAGGTAACGCTTTTTTATCCTCAACCGATACATAGAAAACCTGATCGTTTATTTTTTCACTTTGTGTTTTACCTCCATGAAGTGTTTTCCCCAAGTGTATGACTTGGCCATCTATTGTTAGGTTGACAGGTTCTTTGTGAATAAATTCTAAACCTGTTTTACGAACTTCTTTAAATGTAAAAGGAAAAACGCGTAAGGCGACTTTATTGCCGGTAAGGTAATAGAGTATACCAGGATCTTGTCTGGTATTAACAATTTGTGAGTACACCCAAATTGCAGCTTTCTTTTCTGCTAGTAATCCTTTTTCCTTGCGGTTACCAATATAAAGATAGTAATCACTGATCCAGCATCCTTCAGGTAACTCCACAGTTGTTTCATATTCCTGCTGCCAGCTGTCCTTGGATGTATTGGTGAGTTCAAGATCAATAGTACTCATCCAACTACCGGAGGCTTTATTGAAGATGCTATGTGATTTTACATGCGTCAATTTGACCTGATCCATCGTGTTAGGATTTGCAGGCGGGCTAGGGAATTGCCTATCCAATTTACTATGTCCTAAAAAAATATGTTCTAAGGTTTGAATTTTATGATCTGATAAACTCATATTATCCAGTACGATCCATTTGAATACAGTAGATAAATAAGGTGTTTGCGTAGAGCGTTGGAAAACAGAAGTTCTGTCTTTATGATTTTTTAGGACTTCAATTGTTTTAGTCAAGGAGGCAGTATCAATGTCTACAGATTCCTCATAGTTGGGGGAATAAACATAATGCAGTGCTTCATGAAGTACGCTGCGGTCATTCAAATTATCCAGTATAAGAACTATTGGCAAAACGGTAAAGCCAATAATGCTGATGCTATAAAGTATTGCAGTAGAATAGTATTGTCTTAAGTATTGAATGTCGGCTGATAATTCCTGCAGGTGTACAACAAATAGTACTAAAGGCGTCAGCATAAGAAATCCGGCTCCGGCGGCTAGAATTAATAGCACTGAAAAAGGCAGGTAAGGTAGAAAAACGAGAAAGAAATAAAAGGTGTAAGCAAAAAGAACACTTCTGCCAACCAATAAAAATAATCGATAGAGCCTGTGTTCTCTATTGGACAAGCAAATGAATAAACCATTTACTAAAGCCAGAATATAAAACCAAATGCTATTAAAATTGCCAAATATACTCTGGTGAGAATGAGTAAAATCTCCGCCATTGAAGAACCAACCACTGTTGAACAGTAAGCCCAAAATAGGAAAGATAAAGGATAGCGGAATTTTCCATGCTAAAGGGTATTTAATAAAAAAAGTGATTTTTTGTACCGTGATGATGTAAAGTATACGGATTAGAAAAAACAGAAAGACAATGGTGGAAACAGTGGCCAGTACAATGATGACATGAAAATCATATGGAAAGTCTACCATTCTCCAAAGTGGTAAAATCAATTGTCCAAAAATATACCAGGACATCGGAATGAGTAAAGCCCAGAGTAGATTCATCCAAGGCTTGTGTTTTTTGTCTGCCGGTGTCAGCCACATGACAATGATCAGGATCGCATGAGCCATGGCCGGCATCAGAAATGTGCCTACGTAAATAATAACGTCATCACCTAATATCCATAAAGGCGTGCTTAGAGGCACCATCTCCGATAGGTAATTGCAATAAACGTATAGGAAAATCAGGTGTGTCAATAAGGAAGCAAAACCATAATAAATGGATAACGGCTTCTTCTTAACGATTTGAATGGTAGTGTAAGTCAACGTGGATGCGGTCAATAGAAAAAGAGAGGACGCAAAAATGATACAGAGGAAAATATTTTCTTCTGATAGCGCACTTTTAATGATACTGTACTGTGCACTCAATAAAAAAGCCAGCAGCAATACAGGTGCCGTATGAATAAGCAATAACCATTTAGGATTAAGCAAGTTTTTCATGTCGTATGGAGCGTTGAGTGAAAAAGAATTGTAAGGCAGAGTAGAATAGGATAAGGAAAAGTAAATAGATAAACGTTCCTTCTGCCTGGTGCAGCCAAGTAATAGGATGAGCGCTGAATTGTTGTGTATAGTTATTCGCCGCGATAGAAGCAATAATTCTTGAGGCATTGACAAAGAGTGTCAATGCATAGCTTATGCATAGCATAACCGGAATCACAAATAGTTTCGATGTTTGACTACGAAGATGATTCAGCGCAACAAAAACAAACAAGGCAAAACTCAGTAGCCAGAAATTAAACCCGGAGCATGCTTTTTCAATGGTGATGTTTAAGTCGGAATAGAAGTATCCATGTGCCGTATCATAGACTGCGGAGGAACCTGTAAAAGCTTCAACCAATGAGTTTGTGGGCTTTAGCATGAATAACAACTGGTCATGATCGGCGCTTGTATACCAGGCCTTCAGTGCCATGAAGATAATCATGGTACAGAGGTAATAGATATACTTGGTGTTCTGTTTCATAAGT
>JACMQM010000306.1 GCA_014376985.1 Cytophagaceae bacterium
AAAACGTACAACTCCGTTTTCGTCACATTTTTCCCCCCTCCCGTCACATTTATTAATTCAGGAACTCAAGCAGGTGTAATATTGCTTCATAATTAAGATATTAAAAATGAAAAATTTTTTAAAAAATCCTTCAGATATAAATAGAATAGAATACTGGGCAGCCACAACCATGTTTGTGTTCTCGATATTCTTTTTAGTGTCAAGTTCCGTTAACATTTTAGAATATGGGCATGATATCGAACTCTTTAAAGAGGCTGAACAGCACTATTCATATTTTAACAACTACTTTTTACCCGCACTTGTCCGTTACATTACTTTCTATGGAAGTTATCTGCTCTTATCATTTATAGTTGTCCCATCCTTAACCAGAAAGGAAAATATTACTTTGAATGTAATAATAACGCTTGCAATCTTTTATTTTATAAGTGTTGTACTTGCAATCACCGATACCTGGTTGAAGGGCTATCTTTTCAGTAAGTTTACTCAGGACGAGTTGTACGCCAAGCTGTTCCAGGAAAGTACAATTTTTTCTTTCTGGCTGCTAATGATGTTTGCATTATACAACATCATTAAGTATCTGGCAGTTTATTTACTGGAAAATTCGGAACTCATCCAGGCAAAATACCGGGTGATCACCAGAGATGGTATATATGCATTTATAGTGTGGATGATTGGCCTTTTTCTCTTGCTGATGGGTCAGGTAGAGTCTGATTTCGTGCTCACTTTTGCTTCCTGTTCGCTTGCTGGTATTTTTCTATATTGTTATTCAATGTATTTTCTTTTGCCAGGTAGTCAGCGGGCTGCTAAACCATTTAGAACATACCTGAAGAATTTCTTTGGGGTGACATTGCTAAGTTCACTCCCAATCTTTGTCTTTCTTCTGGTACTGGCTTCAAATGGCAACAAAGAAATTTCCATCATTACGGCATTGTTTAATATTGGATTCCAATTGCTTTTTACAGCTCCACTATCATGGTATATCTACAAACATCGCATAACGGTTGACTATGAAATCAAAGGGCTTCAGACAGCACTTGGAAGGTCTACAGCAGATCTTAACTTTCTGCGTTCGCAAATCAACCCTCACTTCCTGTTCAATATATTAAATGCCCTTTATGGTACATCTCTGCAGGAAAATGCCGAAAGAACTTCAGAAGGAATACAAAAGCTAGGCGACATGATGCGATTTATGCTTCATGAGAATTTGCAGGAAAAAATCTTTTTAAACAGGGAAATAGAGTATCTAAACAATTATATCGCCCTGCAATCCTTGCGTACCCAGTCCTCACCCGATATTGCCATCACTACGGAAATTGAAGAACATCTGGGTATTCTTCAAATCGCTCCGATGATACTGATCCCGTTTGTGGAAAACGCGTTTAAACATGGCTTAAGCCTCAAAGAACGGTCTAATATCCGGATTAGCTTAACAACCAAGGACAAAACCTTATACTTTGACATCTCAAACAGTATGCATGAAAAACCAGCAAATGATCCGGAAAGGGATAATAACGGAATTGGACTTCTAAATGTTAGACAGCGACTTCGCTTAATTTATCCAACCCGTCATGAACTATCTATCAGAGACAGCGGCAAGGAATTCTTTGTGCACCTGACCATTAAGTTGGACTGATTATGAAAACA
>JACMQM010000307.1 GCA_014376985.1 Cytophagaceae bacterium
CGAGAAGAACAAGACGCTATATGGAAAAGTCAAATCCAGGGAGTCAATACTCATATTGAATAATCATTTACTGCTTATACTCCTCTCGTTATGAAAGCTTTTTTACTTTCCATTATACTTTTATTCACTACCCTGTACGTACAAGCGCAAACTTATACAACATGGACACAAAGCAGTATCATTAAGTATCCGATCAATGGTGTTGGACAACCCACTGGTATAGGAAGGGTCACACACTTTGCCTATCATCCTACTGATCCCAAAACAATCTGGGCTACTTCTGCTTCCGGTGGACTTTGGAAAACCACAACCGAAGGGCAATACTGGTATCAACTAAATACGGACTTCTTTCCATGGACAACAAAGATGTCTTGCATCGTAGTAGATTATAGCAATCCTAACATTCTTTATATTGGAACGGGTGACACGGATTATCACTACTGGTGGGTAGGCGGAAGAGGAGTATGGAAATCTACCAACGGCGGTGCCACTTGGACACAACTCACCAATGCCATTAGCGGAATGCTTGTCAACCGAATGGTGATGAGTCCATTTAGTACGAACACCTTACTTGCCGCTACCTTCAATGGTATTTGGAAATCCACTGACGCCGGTGCAACGTGGACACAAACATTGAACATCGGCGGTACAGAAGGCATGCGAGACGTGGTATTTAAACCCACAGCAGGTGGATCTAATACGGTATATGCATGTTCAGATCAAAGGTTTTGGGTTTCTAATGACTTAGGCAATACCTGGACTGCCAAAGCGGCAGCAGAAGGCTTGGTCCCATCAGACGGTGCAGCCTTTGGTTCTCTTCGAATTGGTGTTTCCAAAGCCAACGACAACATTGTGTATGTGCTGGCACATCAAGGCAACACCCGAACATTTGCCGGATTGTATCGTTCAGCCAACAGCGGAAACAATTTTATAAGCAACTCCATGGCATCCGACCCTCCTACTGTCGGGCAACCAAACATCCTCGCCTATGCCCCGGATGGTGCTGAATCAGGAAGCCAGGGCGGTTACAACATGTGCATCACCGTACATCCCAATGATGCAAATACCATATACATTGGCAGTCACAGCGTTTGGAAAAGTACAGATGCAGGAGTTTCATGGACCAATCGCTCTTGCTGGTATTGCGGCGGAAGCAATGGACTTCACACGGATTTGCACTACCTGATGTTCTCTCCTCATTACTCTGCTCCCTATAAACTATACATTGCAGGAGATGGCGGCATGGCAAGGACGTTTGATAGCAATGATAATAATTGGGAATCCTGCAGCGATGGATTGGCGGCAACAGAATATGGATCTTATGGGCAAAACCATTTGTATAAGGAATTATACCTGGGCGGTACACAAGATAATGGATTGCAATTTTATTGGAACAAAGATGTAACTACAATTGGAGGTGGTGATTATTACGAAGATTTTGAATCGGATGAATTCAATCAGACATTAATGTATGCGGATCAACGCTACGACAAATATACCTTTGATATGGCTGGAGGTCAATCTACAGCTGGACAAGGCAACTGGGCAACTCAAGATAACTTAGGTGTGGATCTGACCACTCCAACAAACAACACTGGCAACTCACCCAAGTATATCATTAGTACTGCCAATACCAATCTTGCTTACGCTTACAAAAACAAAGTATGGATCACTCAAACGTTAAAAGCAGCAGCCACATGGAAAGAAATGCCTTTGGCCAATGCGGGCAATTCAGAATATAAACATGGAGCCGCTTCACGAGTAGATGCTAACCTTTTTTATACTGTCAGGAGAGACAACAGCATCTTCCGAAGTGATAATGCGACTGCCGCTACACCGACATTCACTACTTTGCCTTTTCCAGGAGGCGCATCCTCCAACAACGATGCCTGTATGGAGGCTCATGGCACAGATGCGAACATCGTATGGGTAACGCTGGGCAACCGGGTGTACAAATCTACAAACAAAGGGGCAACCTGGACTAACCTTACAGGAACCTTGCCTAACGTGGGCATCAGAAAGATCATGCATGACCGTTTCAGCACTAACGATGGCGTCTATGTAGCCATGGCACCTGGTGTGTACTACAGAGACAACAGCATGACAGATTGGATACTCTTCTCCAGAGGAATGCCTACTCTCGCAGACATTACCGACATGGACATGTTTAATGACGGAACAGCAAACAGCGTGATTCGTGTAGCTACTTATGGACGCGGTATTTGGCAGGCAGAATTGTACAAAGCAACTCCTCAACTTCCTGATGCAGAATTTGTAATCTACGGTACACAACAAACCGTCGGAGGCAATCAGGCTCCAAAAGATCCATGCAATGCATATTATGCCTTGCATGACTTGTCTACCGGACAACCCACGTCCTGGAGCTGGAGTATTACGCCTGCTGCCGGTATCACCTATGTCAATCAAACTTCTTCCACTTCTCAAAATCCGATGATTCAAATTACAACACCGGGAGAATATACCGTTTCACTTACCGTAACCAATGCACAAGGAGTCAGCACAACCACCAATACCATTCGTTATTTCAAACTTAATGTAACACCTGTCTGTACACCTATTGTAACAGATACTTATGGCGGAGGATATGGTTTAGGAATATCAGGCGTGCAGTTTTCTGACATCAATAATAATACAGGCCTTACCTCTTCTTACATGGATTATACCTGTACCAAAACAGCTATTGTCTATGAAGGATCTACTTATCCTCTAACCGTAAAGGGAGGGAGCCTAAATGGAGGAGATAACATCATCGTATGGATCGACTATAACAATGATGGAGATTTTAACGATGCTGGCGAACGAGTATACAATGGACCTGTGGGAGCTTATACACACAATGCTAATGTTACAATACCAACCGGAGCCGTACTGAATACACCTATACGCATGCGTGTGGCCGGGTATGACAATGTGAAAGCGAAAACAACAAATACCTGTATAGACAATGTCTATAATGAAATTGAAGACTATGCTATACTTATTAAACAACTTACAACTACTCCCGTTGATCTTTTGTCTTTCTTTGCCACACTTGAAAGTCCTGCAGTAAAGCTGCAATGGATCACAGCACATGAGAAAGACTTGAATTATTTTGTAATAGAAAAAAGTAACGCGGAAGCTAATCACTGGACTTTAGTAGATCAACTCAAAGCAAAAGGAATAAATGAAAATGTAACCAACTATTTTTGTTACGATGCTCATCCCTATGAAGGCTTGAATTATTACAGGCTCAGATCTTATGATAAAGACGGTACATTGTCTAAATCTAAAATCATTGTAGTAGACTTAAGCGGACAATATGAATTCAATATTTGGCCTGTACCGGCTTTGGAAATATTGAATGTTATGATCAATGTAGATCTATCTGTAAATCGTGACCAATCTTTAGTCATTCGTGATTTGACCGGAAAAGAAATCCTGAAAACAAATTTTACAGAACATCTTGTATCTGTTAGTATAAAAGATCTTTCTGCAGGAACCTACATAGCAGAGGTTACTGCAGGAGGAAAAACAATGACCAAGAAATTCATCAAACTATAATTCAGTTAAATGGTCAGGAGTATTTTATAATAGCTTCTGACCATGCAAAACTCTCCTCTGAACATTTTTTTGTCTACAGAATCTCCTCAGATTTCCTCCCAAATGGCTACAGAATTAGGAATTATGTTTGTATTGTAAATATCACGGACACCTAAACTTACCACGATGAAAAAGTCAATTATATTTTCAGTATTAGCAGCAGGTATTTTATTGTTCCAAACAGTAACCGCTTCAGCGACTCCAGGTCCACACGGTCACAAATCTTACTCGCATCACCAAAAGCATCACAAAGCACATAAAATGCATAAATCGCACGGTTTAATTGATGCAACTTATAGATAATAGAATGAAAAATGCGAGCATGAAAAAGGATCTTCTGAAAGGAAGATCCTTTTCTGTTTTATAGATTATTATAATTTACTTAATAGTAGTACTTATTAGGAGTGTGATTTCTTGAATTGCATTAGTTATCACTTTTATCAGGGCGTTCCCTTCGGGCCGGGCTTTCGCCACTCGCTTTTTTCTTTGAATCAACCTCTGATCAAACCTTGTCTAAAGAATCAAAGAAAAAGAGCTCAGACAATGGCTCAATCCCTAACGCAAAACAACAAAAGAAAAATAGCTTTTCATTTCGTATCCTTTGTGCGGTGGACGTCCAGGAAAAGAACGAATTGGGAAAGACATTCTTATTAATTAACTACGTAAAGTTTAAAGATCAACAATGTCTTTCCCAATTGCTTTTGGTAGCTGCCTTTTCTTTTGGCAGAGCAAAAGAAAAGAAAAAGGCTAGTATGAAAAGCAGATCATATTATTTATTGGCATGAATGATCTTCGCCCAATTACTATCTGCTCTACCCTGCAACGATTGTTCATTTTTATTCCAATCTGTCAGCGTATTATTGAAGTAGAAATTATAAAACAGGTATAATTTACCGTCTACTAGTTTAAATGTTTTGGGATCAATTTCCACTTTCTCCGCCGTTGCCATCGCATAAGCACACCAGCCCCGTATTGCGGTTCATAATGAGCAAGATTTTTTATGAACAACTATTTATTCTCCTAAGAAAAGAAATAATACGTAATGCCTTGATAAGTATGAGTAAATTATTTACGGCCTTTCAATGCTTTTTGAACGGTGAAATAAGCGACCGGATCATACTCTTGCAGTGCAATACCCCTCTTTAATATTGAAATGCTTCACACGCACTTCAGTGAATGGTGCCATCAAAGATGTGGTGAAGAATAAACTAATCATACCAATAAATAACGTATTCATAGTGTTGGATTTATAAGTCCAAGTAGTCATTAAATCCCATACTTTACTGTCACCTGACCGACATCAGGCTGTAAGTTGTTAGCTTTTATTTATGGATTTCTCATTCTATTTCCTGTTTCCTGTCAACTATTCGAAGTATCTTTACCTGATACAAAAATGATAATGAATACTTCGGAAACAACCATTACTTCGGGAGCAGAAAAGACCATCTTTTCCATACTGTTTGCCATCAGTTTTTCTCATTTGCTCAACGATACCATTCAATCCATCATTCCGGCTATTTATCCAATTGTTAAAGAATCGCTGAACTTAAATTTTGCACAGATAGGTTTGATTACCCTTGCCTTTCAACTTTCCGCTTCTATTTTACAACCTGTCGTAGGACTATATACCGATAGAAAACCGCAGCCTTATTCACTCGCTATTGGTATGGGTTTTTCATTGATCGGTCTGGTACTTATTTCTCAAACAGAATCATTCGCCATGCTGCTGCTGTCTGTCGCTTTAATTGGCGTAGGCTCCTCTATATTTCATCCCGAAGCTTCCCGCATTGCGCATATGGCCTCGGGGGGTAAAAGAGGATTGGCACAATCTATCTTTCAACTCGGCGGCAATACAGGCAGCTCACTAGGACCTTTATTGGCTGCGCTCATCATTGTTCCTTTTGGTAAACCGAGTATCATTTGGTTTACACTGGTAGCTTTACTGGCCATTGTCATCCTGCGGTGGGTAGGCTCTTGGTATGCCCAACAAATGATGCTTTCTATTCAAAAAAAGAAAATAAGTGCAGAAAACAAACCGGTTCATTCCCGTAAAAAAATCATCCTTTCCATCGGAATACTTTTGCTACTCATTTTCTCTAAAAACGTCTACATCGCCAGCATGACGAGTTACTTCACCTTTTACCTCATGGATAAGTTTGACCTTTCCATACAAACGTCGCAGTATTATTTGTTCGCGTTTCTATTTTCAATAGCAGCTGGTACCTTTCTAGGTGGGCCTATTGGAGATCGTTTCGGGCGAAAGTATGTCATCTGGATTTCTATCCTTGGCGCTGCTCCTTTTACTATTTTACTTCCTTATGCCAATCTGTTTTGGACCGGTCTATTGATTGTGCCTATCGGGGTCATATTAGCCTCCGCCTTCTCTGCCATATTAGTCTATGCACAGGAACTGATTCCCGGAAAAGTCGGAACAATAGCCGGATTATTCTTCGGATTTGCCTTTGGCGTAGCGGGAATGGGTTCTGCCGTTTTGGGTAAAGTAGCTGATGACTACAGTATTTCGTACGTCTATCAAATCTGCTCTTTTCTCCCTTTGATTGGTATACTGACGGTCTTTTTACCAAGTATTGAAAAGAAACGCCTAAAATAAGCCCAGGCTTATGTATCTTTGCAAATAGCATCACGCATTATTATTATGAAGTTTGAAGAGTTTGACATTACCCCTGAAATCAAAAAAAGTTTAGAAGAACTAGGGTTCAAAAAACCAACAGACATTCAATTCAAATCCATTCCTGCTATCCTTAAGGGTGAAGATGTATTGGCCATTGCGCAAACAGGTACGGGGAAGACAGCCGCCTTCGCTATCCCAATCATTCATATCGTTCACGAACAAAAAGGACGCACGCATGACGGTATAAAAGCCGTTGTCATGGTACCTACCCATGAACTTGCGATTCAAATTACAGAAGTCTTCAATAGCATTGGACAGTATACCGGAGTCAAAACATTTTCTTTATTCGGAGGTGTAGATCAGGCACCGCAGATCAAACAGTTTGAAGAAGGCGTTGACATCCTCGTGACCACACCAGGTCGTATGTTTGATTTAATGAGCCAGGGACACATCAAACTGGATCGTGTAGAAGTATTAGTGCTCGATGAAGCCGATCATATGATGGACCTGGGATTCATCAAAGACATACAAGATGTCATCAAGCGTTTGCCTAAGAACAGACAAACCTTGTTCTTTTCTGCCACCATCAACGATAAGATCAAAAAGGTTGCTTACTCTTTAGTTCGCAATGCGATTCGTATACAGATTTCACCTAAAGATCCTGTCTCTAAAAACATTCACCACTCTGTAGCTTTTGTTGAAATGGACGACAAACGTTTCTTTTTGGAACGTGTCATCAATGAAAATGCAGATAAGAAAATCCTGGTTTTTGTACGCACCAAAGTTCGCGCTGAACGAGTGATGCTGGCATTAGAAAGAATGGGAATCAAGAGCATAACCATTCATAGCGATAAAGAACAAGAAGATCGTCTGGAAGTCATGAAACTGTTTAGAAGTGGCGAAGTGAAAATCCTTATTGCTACTGACATCAGTGCCAGAGGTATTGATATTGCCAATGTGGACTACGTGGTCAACTACGACTTACCCGATGTATCGGAAAACTATGTACACCGTGTAGGACGCACCGGAAGAGGTGTACAGAAGGGACAAGCCATTTCTTTTTGCAGTGAAGAAGAAAAAGACATGCTGCATGAAATAGAAAGCTTCTTGGATCAGCCCATTAAAGTGTTAGAAATTCACAAAGGAGATTATTCTCAAACCATTGACCTGACCAATGAAAAACATACCGATTGGAAAACATTAATGAAAGAAATTCAAAAGCACGATGAGGAGCCAAAGAAGAAAAAGAAAAAGCGATAATTTTTACTTCAATTTTCGGTAGACGACTTTGATGTCATCGAAATAAGAAGAATCGTTGCCTTCAGGATAATAAGCAAACATTCTGATTTCTTTTTCATACATCTGCTGCGGAACCATAAATTTCGATTGTAAATGTTCCCATCCTAAACTATCTTTTTCCATAGGAGTTTCGACGAAGTTGTGAAAATTGTTTTCCGTATCGGATATAACAATCCCTCCTTTCTTGCCCCAGCGGTATATATCAATGGTAATGCTGTCGCCTTTTCTGCAATTAAAAGATGATACGTAAACGTTTAAATATTTTTCAAACTGATTTTTGCGGAATATTTCCCTGATCGTGATTGTTCATTACTCTTTGTATTGGCGTTGTCCAGTAAAACAGTTGCGGTATCCGTTAAGAAACTTATATCAACCACTTCTTCGGCATTGCAACTTAAAGTAATGATGGCTTCCACTTCATCTTTTACAAAATAACGTTCAAAAATCACATAACTCGAATACGACAAAGACAGCAATGAAAATATCACTACTATATAAGTAGCCTGTTTAGCTCTTGTCCATTTTGTATTATGCAATAGCATAAACAACAAAGGAAATATAGGAATCAAATAACGTCCTTGAATAATATCAATACTCTCCTCTCCTACACAAACCCAAGTCAACAATTGTGAGAACAAAATCAGTGCTAAGGCCATACTAAAACTCACTAGTAATAAAGGTTTAAAGCCTCGTCCAGTCTTTTCTTCTTTACCATCCCAGAACGCTACCAGAAAAATAACCAAGTATCCAACGCAAATAAACCATACAGGTAAGTAGGTATCCAGCCAGCCAAAAGTGCCGATATAACTTTGGGAATACATCTCAAAAGCAACCTTCAGGGAATGGACAAAAACATATGGAACATACCACCAATCCTGGCTTAAGATAAATTGCATTTGATCTGTCATGCTCGCACAAGGAACAATACTGGTCCACAACAACATAGGATCTGCCATGGCAACAGGATTATACAACTTGCTGGGTACGTACAAACTTTTCATGATCGCGGACCAACACAATGCTGTAACTCCAGAAATCACAAATACAGTCAGTAGTTGTCCGTAATACGAGGACTTACTTCTAAATTTATTTTGCGGAACTAATAAAATCAATAGAATCAATGGCAGGTATACCACTTTTGCTAAAGCCAGCAATACACCTAATACAGAAAATATAGTCATCTGCTTGCCCGAAACGAGTGGCCGGCTATAGGCCAAATGTAAACTATAAGCTATCACAAGAAATGCCAGCACATTGGTCATGACATCTGCACTCAATGACATGTTGGTCGCAACTGACATCGGTAGTAAAGCCAACAATGTAAATAGCCACTTGTAAAAAGGCAGTAGTCTTATCGCCCATACCATACTGAAAACCCAAAACAACAATGCGCTTAATCGTCCTCCATAAAAAATAAAAATAGGGGGTAAATCAAGGCTGCGAAAAATAAAAATACCGATTGCCTGAGGCATGTAGGATACAAACGAATACATTCCTGTATTGGGAAAATCGATAAAGATGATTTCCTTTTTGTTCAAACTTATATTGACTTGTTCTATAATGGTTGACCAGCTGGTAGTAGTATACTCCTTCCTTCTCAAAAAACAAAAAGGTTTGGAACAGCTCACCAGACTTGCGGGTAGTTCGCCGCCAACTCTATGGTCTTTACTGACGGCTATAAACGTACCTTCTGAAACCTGATAAGACCTGTAAAAATGATTGATTTCATCAGGTGTTTGAAACGGTGGTGTGATCACTATAAAAATCAAACCGAACAATAACGCGCAAACCATAAAAAAACGATCTGGTGCCAATGTGCTCATCAAACGTTGTAAAAAAATCATAGTTGACCTAAGACAGTAGTTGGTTCTCTTTTCTAATCAAATTCAGACGCAATTTCATCTTCTCTTTTTTCCAGGCTTGCCATACCGGATGATCATCGTCTACATTCATGGAATGCTCTTCGTGAAAGGCATCCATACGAGCTTCGTGTTGTTTGATGATCGTCAAAATATAAACAGGCTCCTCTACCAAAGCACCCTTTTCCTGATGACACAACGTACGCAGCATATAACCTGTCGCTACCCGATATTCTGTCAGTGACAATTTTCCATTGGGGCCATCAAATATTTCATCTGCGTCCTCATCGTCTTGTCCATCGTCTTCCCAATCGCATATCGAACAGACTTCAAATATGCCTTTATCGTACAGCGTAGGAAAAGCGCAGGAAGGACAAGTGAACAGTTGTATCTTATGCTGACGGATATACCTTCCGACTATCGCTCGGCGCGTATTGAACTCAGTCAGAATGTTATTGTCTTCTGTACTTAACGTTGAACTGTCGAATCGATCGGGATACATAGAGGCTTATTCTTATGCCAATTTACGGAAACTAATACTTTACCAACGCTAATTATTCAAATTTCCGATGCGTAATCTTTATGTCATCAAAATAAGTCGCCTCCTTTTCATTATTGAAAAGGTATATCGTGACCACATCTCCTGTGAGGTCTCTGGGGATGGTATAATTTAACTCCATGCGTTCCCAACCGGTGCTGTCTTTGTCAACCGGTTCCAATACTTCTACATAGAGATGATTGGGGTCGTTGACCAAAGAGATTCTACCGGTTTTACCCCATCGCCATACTTCTACAGACAATTGATCACCGCTTTCACAGTCGTACAAGCGGTAGGTGAAAGTAAAAGGATTCTCAGCATAAACTTTAACCGCATGTAAACCGGATCTTTTGTATTCTTTGCTTTGTGTGTTGGCGTTTTCAAAAAAAAGACCAGGTAAATTACTGGTAAATAAATTACCATCTATAGTTTGCTCTGCACCACAGGTAATCACTTTTGTCTCACGCACAATTTGTGGCTTATAATACCTGTCGTATAAGACTTTAATGGACAACCCTAAACTAAAAAAGGAAAAAACAATAACTAACCCAGCAACCCATTTGAAATGAAAGCGTGGCGTATAAAAGGCGAAGAGTAATAAAGGAGAGGCAGGAATAAAATACCGTCCCTGTATAGTGAAAATCAACTCGCTGCCAACACAATCCCATGTTAAATGCTGAGTAAGTAAAATCAAACACACAATCACAAGAAATCCACTCAACAGAATCGTCTTTTGATAAAGTGAAATCTGGATGGCTTTATTACCATCCAGTAACAGCACAACAACAATCATGGCATAGGCAAACACAATAAACCAGGAAGGCAAGTAAGTATCGAGCCAGCCAAAGGTTCCAATGAAGCTTCTGTAATACATGTCAACACTCGTGATCATCGAATGAATAAAAACGTCTATGATGTATAGTCCATGCGTCAAAATATAATCCAATTGCTCATACATATTCGCACAATCAATCAGTGCAGCATCGCCTCTGTAAGCTGGATTGTATTGGCTGTAGGGAATATACAAACTCTTCATGATGCCTGACCAAAACAAAGCCGTTAACAGACCCATGGCGCCGAGTAAAAGTAAGCTATTGAAGTACTGCTTTTTCGTACCAAACTTTTCTTTCGGAATCAGAAAAATGACAATCAATACAGGAGCATAAACAATCTTAGCCGAAGCCAGCAAAAACATCAGTAAACACAATACGAGAAAATGTCCTGTAGAAACAGTCGGTTCTTTATAAGCCAAGTGACAAGTATAGGCGACGGATAAAAAAGCCAGCGCATTGGTTACTACATCTGCACTGATAGACATGTTGATCAGTACAGACATTGGCAACAAAGCGATCATTGCAAATGCCCATTTATAAAAAGGCATGAGGCGTATAGCACAATAAATACTAACGATCCAAAAAAGCAAGGTAACCAGTCTCGCCCAGTAAAACAGAGCAACTGGAGACAAGTCAAAAGCTTTTAAACAAAACAATATAGCCGCTTGAGGAACATATGATATTGGTGAATAGATTGCTGTATTTGCAAAGTCAACAAACTGCCTGTCCTGAGGATTTAATGACGTGCTGAACTGTTCAAGAATAGCATATGGTTTAATTCTTTCCGTAAACGTCCAGGTCAATGACCTAAAGTCTGCGGCAAATTTATATATACTTTTAGGTATGTCTCCTCCTACTCTATTGTCTTGCTGTTGCCCCAATAAAGTTCCTTCAGAAATTTGATAAGCTCTGTAGAAATGATTGATCTCATCGGGTGTTTGAAATGGAGGTGTAAGTATTAAAAATATTAAGCCGAATACCGTAGCGCAGACAGTAAAAAAATTATGGGGATTGATTGAAGTGAAAAAATTCATGGTAGTATTTATGATAATTCGAATCGTAAAGCTTTTATTTGACGCTATTCTTTATAATCGTCAAACTCCCAATGCCCTAAACGTGCTAACTTCAAAGCCAAGGCATTCCAGTCCTTCTCACCTAAACCATCCACAGTATATTGAAGCCTGTTGTAAAGATTGTCATAATTGTATTCGAATACAATAATATAATGCTTGCCAAAAATCACCTCAGAATGTCCGTATTTCTCCATGAGCCATTTCGGTGTCACGACCATCATGTCAAAACTCTCTTCGACTTTCTCGCCTTTCGGTCCGATCATGACTTGTAGCAGGAAACCGAAGTTGTCTTTTTCTTGTGGTTGGTATTCCTTGAGGTTGTCAACGTCAGGGCTGTGGAGATATTTGATTTCGGCTTTCATGATAACTCAACTAAGTTGATTTTATTGATTTAAATAGTCATAAACCTTAGTGTCTTTGATATGATAGAGTACATGTCTTAACTCTTCTCCGATATCCAACACTAAATCATCTACTTCCTCTTTTGTTAAATCGTTACTATATATCTGTGGGATCTTATTCTTAATAACATCTATTGATTCTTCTATATCAATTAGTGCATGAGCCAAAGTAGAAGCTTGATTTTCTTCTTTTGTATTGTATTTAATAACCCTTTCACACTTTTCTAAATTTATAATAGCTTCTTGAAGTTTGTGAATATATTCCATTACAATACATTTAGCTTTTTCAAAAAAGAACGATTCAAAATTCTACAACAATCCCTTCAAATCCGCTTCCGAATAATAAACAGATTTCAACGTCTTCCGATCTCCTTCACGATAAACTAAAAACAACCCGTCTTTCTCTTCGTAAAAGCTGTTTGTGCCTTTGGTCTTGTAATGCGCAATGGTTTGTTCTGCTTCATCCTTCGTTTTGCAAGCCTTGCTCATGTTAGAGCGTTGTACTTCGTCGAATAACGCTTTGAACTTTTGTCCCAAACCAAATTCCAACACCGCGCCCGATAATACATACTGCAAATCACACAAAGCATCCGCGATGCCTACGATGTCATTGGCTTCCACCGCTTCCTTCAATTCATCTAATTCTTCCTGCAACAAAGAAATACGCAAAGCACTGCGCTCAGCTGCAGGCACTGTTGGTTCTGGCAATATAGGGTGACCGAAGGTCGTATGAAAGTCAGCCACCTGACGTAGTGAATCTAATTTTTCCATGATGGGTTGGTTTGGGTAATGGAGTGAAGAGTGAAGGGTAAACAATGAAGAGGAAGCAAGAATAAACTATTCACTGTTCACTACTCACTCTTCACCATTTACACTGCAACATCCGCCTTTATATGCGGATGCGGATCATAATTATTTATTTCAAAATCCTCGTATTTAAAATCGAAGATGCTTTTTACTTCGGGGTTGATGACCAACTGCGGCAAGGGACGGAAGTCACGACTCAATTGCAAGTTGGTTTGTTCGATGTGATTGGAATACAAATGTGCATCACCTAACGTATGCACGAAGTCGCCTGGCTTTAAGCCGCATACCTGCGCCACCATCATGGTCAGCAAAGCATAAGAAGCAATGTTGAATGGAACCCCAAGGAATACATCCGCGCTGCGTTGGTACAATTGACAAGACAGTTTACCATCCGCTACATAAAACTGGAAGAAAGCATGGCAAGGAGGCAATTTCATTTTATCGACATCCGCTACGTTCCATGCGCTTACGATCAGGCGACGAGAATCAGGATTCTTTTTGATTTGTTCGATCACATTCGTAATCTGATCGATGTGCCCACCGTCTGGTGTGGGCCATGAGCGCCACTGGTAGCCGTATACAGGACCTAATTCACCTTTGTCATCGGCCCATTCATCCCAAATGCTGACTCCATTTTCCTTCAAATATTTGATATTCGTTTCTCCTTTTAAAAACCACAACAACTCATGGAAGATAGACCGCACATGGACTTTCTTCGTCGTCAACATCGGAAAACCTTCCTGTAAATTAAAACGCATCTGGTAACCAAATACACTGATCGTACCTGTTCCGGTGCGGTCTGTTTTGGTGACACCATGTTCTAAAATATGGCGCATCAGGTCGTGGTATTGCTTCATGGTAAAGAGAGATGATTTGTGGATACTAAAATAAAAAAGCCTTCCCGGTAGAGGAAGGCTTTTTGGTTTAACTTATCAACACGGCGGATATTCCTATGCTTGAATTACTTTGTTTCTTCTGTTTTAGTTTCCTCTTTAGAAGAACAACATTTTTTGTCCTTGCTTTCTTTCGTAGAGCAACATTTCTTTTTCTTTTTGTCCTTGTCTTTATCGCTGATTGAACAGCAAACTTCGTTGCTGTTAGTCAAAGCAGCGAAAGAGCTAGCTGAAAGTGCCATAGAGAAGGCGAAAACAAGACCTAATGCGATATTTTTCATAGTTTTTGGTTTAGGGTTCGATTACAGTAACGCTTAAGTTATAAAAAAAGTTTGGTGGATGCAGGAAATTGTGGAATTGAGTGCCCATGGGGAGGTAAAAATGCTTAATTTGAAGAGGAAATGGGTTTTGAGAGATTGAAGAGCTGAAGAGAATAATTGGGATGAACGCAATTGAAAAGTATGAAGGCGAGATTGTGATTCATTTTAAGAAGTTGGATAATAGCTAGGGCATTCCCTTCGGGCCGGGCTCTCGCTCCAAGTCCGTCTCCGCTCATAAGCCTGCACACTTCGGGCTTTCCACTCGATCCCTAACGCAGTTCGTTTCCTATTTAGAATTAGCCGCGTTAGGGATTGAGCCATTGTCTGAGCTCTTTTTCTTTGATTCTTTAAGTTGAATAGTGCTTGAAATTTGATTCAAAGAAAAAAGCGAGTGGCGAAAGCCCGGCCCGAAGGGAAACGCCCAACAAAAAGCTTAACTTTACCTGATAATAAAACGAATATTCCCAATTCAAATTCTTATTCATCTTATCAATACTAATACCGATGTCTGAATACAACTTCGTTGATAACGAAAAAAAATGGCAAGCTTACTGGAAACAAAACAGCATTTTCCAGGTCACTGAGAACACTTCCAAACCTAAGTACTACGTACTCGATATGTTCCCTTACCCATCCGGAGCAGGCTTGCACGTAGGGCATCCACTGGGTTACATAGCGACAGACATCATTGCCCGTTACAAACGCATCAAAGGGTTTAACGTGCTGCATCCAATGGGATTTGATTCTTTCGGTTTACCAGCAGAACAATATGCCGTGCAAACAGGCCAGCATCCGGCCATCACGACAGAGAAAAACATTGCGCGCTATAAAGAACAATTGGATAAAATAGGATTCTCTTTCGACTGGTCGAGAGAGGTGCGTACGTCCAACCCCGATTACTACAAGTGGACACAGTGGATCTTTGTGCAATTGTTTAATCATTGGTTCAATAAAAACACCCACAAAGCAGAATCGATCGACACCTTGATCGCAGCGTTTGAGAAATCAGGCAATGCCGGTATCAACGCCGCTTGCGACGAACATACAGAATCGTTTGACGCGGCACAATGGAAAACTTTAACTGAAAAACAAAGAGAAGCCTTGCTTCAAAAATACAGACTGACCTACTTGTCTGAAACGATGGTGAACTGGTGTCCTGAGTTAGGCACCGTATTGGCCAACGAAGAAGTGAAAGACGGTTTGTCAGAGCGCGGCGGCTATCCTGTTGTGCGCATGAAAATGAAACAATGGATCATGCGTATCACAGCTTACGCAGATCGTTTGCTACAAGGTTTAGACAGCATCGACTGGCCGGAACCGATGAAAGACATGCAGCGCAACTGGATCGGAAAATCTTTGGGAGCGGAATTGGATTTCAAAGTAACGGGACAAGATATTACCTTGACGGTATTTACGACACGTGTAGACACGACGTTTGGCGTGACTTACGTTTCCATTGCACCGGAACATGAATGGATTCCGCAATTGACTACACCCGCTCAAAAAGGAGCGGTAGAAGCCTACGTGGACAAAGCCAAGAACCGCAGCGAAAGAGATCGCATGAGTGATGTAAAGACTGTGAGCGGATGTTTTACGGGCAGCTATGTCACCAATCCTTTTACCAACGAACAAATTCCTTTGTGGATCGCAGACTACGTATTGGCCGGTTATGGCACAGGTGTAGTGATGGCGGTGCCTTCATCCGATACACGTGATTACGCTTTCGCTACACACTTCAACCTGCCGATCGTTGCGGTGCAAGAAGGCGAACGTACAGATATAACGAAAGATGATTTCGATCCGAAAGCCGGAACGATGGTCAACTCCGGATTCTTAAACGGTTTAGTGGTAAGCGAAGCCATTCCAAAAGCAGTGGCATACGCCGAAGAAAAAGGATTTGGTAAAGCAAAGATCAATTTCAAAATGCGTGACTCCATCTTCGGACGTCAGCGTTATTGGGGTGAACCGATACCGGTAAGTTTTGACGGAGACACACCGCAATTGTTCAAAGAAAGTGAATTACCATTGGAGCTCCCTCCTATTGACGAATACAAACCCACACCGGACGGTGCTCCTCCATTGGGTCGTAACGCGGACTTCGTAGCACGCAATTTAGAATTGAGCACGATGCCTGGATGGGCTGGTTCCAGCTGGTACTTCCTGCGTTACATGGATCCTAAAAATACTCAACGATTGGTGAGTAAAGAAGCAGAACAGTATTGGGGACAAGTCGATCTATACATCGGCGGTTCGGAACATGCAACAGGACACTTATTATATTCGCGCTTCTGGAATAAGTTTTTGAAAGATACCGGTTACGTACACAACGAAGAGCCGTTCAAGAAACTCATCAACCAAGGAATGATACAAGGTCGTTCCAACTTTGTATACAGAGTAGGCGGAACCAATCAATATGTTTCACATGGCCTGCGTAAGCAATACGATACAATACCTCTGCATGTAGACGTGAACATCGTAAACAATGACATCTTAGATACCGAAGCCTTCAAGCAATGGAGACCTGATTTGCACAACGCAGAATTCATTTTAGAAGAGGGTAAATACTTGTGCGGACACGAAGTAGAAAAAATGTCCAAGTCGAAACACAATGTCGTGAATCCTGACGTCATCGTGGACGAATACGGAGCAGATACTTTGCGCATGTATGAAATGTTCTTAGGACCATTGGAACAATTCAAACCCTGGAATACTAACGGTATTGAAGGCGTATACAAATTTCTTCAAAAAGTATGGCGACTCTTCCATGACACAGAAGGCAAGCTGACGATCAGTAATGATGCAGCAACAAAAGAAGAATTAAAAGTATTGCATAAAACCATCAAGCGTATTGAAGAAGACGTTGAACGTTATTCGTTCAATACCCCGGTGAGTACGTTTATGATTTGTGTGAATGAATTGTCTGCTTTGAAATGCCACAAAAAAGAAATACTGGAACCTTTAGTCGTCATCCTCTCTCCTTTCGCTCCGCATTTATGCGAAGAACTGTGGAGCTTGCTTGGTCATAAAGAAACGGTATTGAATGCTACCTTCCCTATCTACAACGCAGCACACGTGCAGGAAAGTGATTTCGAATATCCTATATCTATCAATGGTAAAGTCAGAGTAAAAATCAGTTTACCGGTTACACTTTCTCCAAAAGAAATCGAAGATCAGGTGATGGCAAACGAAGCAGTAGTAAAATGGCTGGAAGGTAAGACACCGAAGAAGATTATCGTTGTACCTAACAAGATTGTGAACTTGGTGTTGTAAAAAGTGATCACTGATCAGTAAAAAGAAAGGTCTTGTAGAATATATGAGACCTTTTCTTTTTACAGTCAATCTTGCCGCTAAATCCCCTGAAGGGGACTTCAATTTTTACTAAACAAAAAGCTCATCGCATACTAGAAGCGATGAGCTTTTTATTTTCATCCATAGTAAAGTCCCCTTCAGGGGACTTAGCGGCAAGACTGATAGGGCAAAAAAGCATGCTATCTTTTTGTTATTACTTCCACCAAGTATTCGCTTCCATGTTCTTAAAATACGCCTGTATCTTCGCTTTGATAATGAGGTCTGAGTTGTCGGGTTTATAAGTTGGATGATTGACCAGCATATTATGTTTAAAAAGACTGTCTTTAGGATACATATAAACTGCCTTCCTCTGATTTTCAATAAAAGATACTTGTGTGGAATCTTTCAGGTAAATAAATTCTCCGCCATAATTATAATTCAACACATCATGACGGGTTTCAGCATCAAAAACATTGCGACCGAAGAATTTTCCTTTCACATGTCCGCCTGTCAACGCGATGAGGGTAGGAAACAAATCCGCGTGTTGAATGATCGTAGAATCCTCTCCCTTCCAGTGTGTGGAAGGATCATAAAACGCAATCGGCACATGGTACATGCCTATTCCACGCTGATGGAAACTCATGTCTGTATGCGACATGTGATCGGCTGTAATCACAAATAAAGTATTGTTGTACCAGGGTTGTTTCTTTGCTTCTTCGAAAAACAACTTTAGGGAGTGATCGGCATAACCGATACTTTCATGAATATCATATGTACCTTTGGGGAATTTTCCTGCATAGTGTTTGGGAATGGTATAAGGATGATGAGAAGATAAAGTAAACAAGACAGAAAAAAACGACGTGTCGTTTTTTGTTAATTCGTTTGCAAAATAGTGGAGGTACGGCTCATCAAAGATTCCCCAGTTTCCATCGTAATCCTTATCGACGAAAGGATATTGACTTTTGCCATAATAATGCTGTATACCGGCAGACTGTGTAAAGGCTTCAAAACCCATGGTACCATTGACTCCGCCATGGAAGAATTGGGTATGATACCCTTGTTCGGAAAAATAAGTAGCCAGAGAGGGCATTCGGTTACTGGCATAAACAGATTCTGTAAATGGTCTTTCCAATAAAGAAGGTATACCGGAAAGAATAGCAGGTACTGCATCTATCGATTGTTTACCATTGGC
>JACMQM010000308.1 GCA_014376985.1 Cytophagaceae bacterium
AAAATTGTATCGAATCAGAGAAGAACTATTACCTGCTGCTTCCACTCTTCCAATGGAAGAAAAAGAAATACCATCTAAAGATTTCTCAATGATAAAGTAAGAACTGTTTAATTCAATTGCTGTGCCCCATGTTAATAAAGCCCCAGCACCTTTTCTTATCGCATTGAAATCTGTGAATTCTACAGGTAATGAACAATTGACAATAACATTAATAGAAGACGTTACTGTGCATGGAGATAACATTTCCATATTATCCAAGTAGAAGTCATTACCATTTGTACTACCCGTTGCGGTTAAGTTAGTAATTGTAATTGTGTGTGTTGCAGCCGTAGCTGTAAAACTGTAAGTAGCCTGTGTCCATGCTGAAGCATCTGTGGTTGTTACAGTACCGAGGTTACCCACTCCACCATCAACCGAAGTTCTTAATTGTGCACGACTAGCATCCGGATCTGCAGCGGCATACCAATATTGAAACTTATATATTTTACCTATTGTCAATGAGCCTATCGCATTGGATTGCCATGCGATAGAGCTGGCAGTAGCTCCATCACCTACAAAGTAAGCGTTTCCACCATTTTGTTGACCAAGACTTGCACCTGCACCAGCCGGCGCGATCGTAAAATATTGACATTGGGTTTTACCTTGGCTCGTGATAGAATAATATCCATTGTTGCCTGGAGTTGTTCCATACGTAGCGTTTGGAGGATTCGGATAGAACAAATAACTAGAAGTAAAACCTGTATTCCCCGCTTCAAAGTTACCATTCGTCAATAAATTATTATTGTACAAATCACTGGTCGCGTAATAAGTTTTAGAGACCATGTTCGTTGCGGTATTCGCATCGTAATAATTTTGTGAACCTGACTGAAGTACCGGTGTACCTGAAGCATTGTCAGACCAGCTAAAGTTAGGCGTAGTATTCTGTAAATTGGCAGCGGTCAATCTTGTAGTAGCAGTAGGACAAATGATAATGTCTTTGTTATCTCCATTGATGACTACTGATCCCAATATTCTAAAAGTAGCCTGAGCTATGGTTGTTGCAACATCTCTTACTCTTACAATGTGATCTCCCGCAGTAAGATTAGGAAAGTAACCTGTTGTGTTACCAAAACCACCACCATCTATTTCAAATGTGTAAGAAGGAGTTCCACCGCTTCCTCCTACTGTCAATGATCCTGTGGTACCGTTGCAGGCATAATTTGTACTGCTCAGTTTCACAACAGATAAAGGCGCAACAACCATGGTGATAAAAGCAGGACTAGCCGTTCCAATACCTCCGCCACTGATGATTCCGGGTGCACCACCTGCAGGAGTACCGCCAATAGCCGTATATACACCACCTGATGTCGGCGCTACCGCTAAGGCATTATTTGGAGAAACAGCACTAGGTCTTTGAACTGTTACTAAAGGTCCACTAGTGAAAGGACTTGATGTGGTGACAGACCAATATTCAGTCGGACTAACCGTTGTCACCGTAGCATCATGTGTACCGTTAGAATTTACATTAAATGCTCTTGCGGTAACCAATGCTCCTGAAGTCGTATTAGGTGTAAGAGTAAGTGGAAGATAAGCATTGCCATTGGCTAAATCACCGATCGGAAATCTGTAATTACCAGAAGTAGCTGCAGGCACTGACCAGCCCAATGGCCCGTCTACATATGATACAGCACTACCACCAGAGATTCCAGTTGTTGCATTGGTATTGGTAATACTTAATAAATTAGTTGTTGTTGTTCCTACATACCCGGAGGTAAGAGTAAGTGTTTGTGTTACTGATACCGGATCGTTTAATCTTACATAAGTACCATTGCTTACTACCATTTCAGAAAATGAAACAGAAGAACCGGTAGTACTGATCGTTTGCGGAACAGCAGATGTTCCTGCACCATTGAAATTGATACGACCTCCTGTCATGTTTTGGAAAATACCTGTAGTAGCTCCAGCCAAAGTGAAATTACCTCTGTCAGTAAATGGAACAGTTGGACCAACAATCAGTGAGTTGTTTTCTACTATAATACCACCACAATCAAAACTTGTAGCCCCTTCCAATGAAATACGACCATTTTGTGTACCATCTCCTGCCTGTAAAAATCCTTTCAGACCAACCGCAGTTATAGGTGCCCAACCAGTACCACCTGTTCCGCCAGATGAACTGCCCATGTCAACTAATATCACATTGTTGGGATAACCAGGAGTTACTCCAATCGTACCTGAATTAGCAGACCATTCTTTTCCTTGAGCATAACCTTGATTATTCTTATCGATGTATAAAGTAGAGGCAGGACCGTATATAGGAGATTTAGAGCTGGCATTAAAGCCCCAGTTGTTTTCTGGTATAGTGAATGTTCCGTTTACCAATAAGCTAGGGCTGCTGATATAGAATGTAGCGTTAGCAACAAACTGAAGATTATTAACTACAGTGCCTGATGTACCTCCAATTTCAAATCCACCACCACTGCTTGAATTAACTAATATCCTTCCGCCATCCGCTCCATTTGTTCCTGTGCTGACAATTGTACCGCCATTATTTAAGATACCGGTACTTTGAGTAGTAGAGAAATTAAGTGTGTTGGCTGATCCAATAAGAAGACTACTGCCCGCACCTAGGGTTAGTCCTAATGTACTAGTAGAGTTGTTGGTAATGATAAGTGCAATACCCGTATTGGACATGTTTAAGTTACCATTTACGGTAAGCAAACGACAGGTCTGAGTAGAAGGTATTGTAACTGTAGCTGTAGCAGCAATTATGACATCGTCATTTGTACCCGGTACAACTCCACCAACCCAGGTAGAACCGACATTCCAGGCACCTCCTGTAGCAGTAGAAGTAAAAGTAGTTTGGGCATAGCTGCATACAAAAGCAAGTACCAGAACCAGAGTTAATACTAAACGTTTAATATTTTTAGTCATTCCCAACATGCAAACAAGAGCCAAGTTTTTCATAGCAATTTTTACTGTTTTAATTATATTTATTATTTGATCCATTACAACCAAATATTCACACCTCACATGCTAAATCTTATGATTTTGTCATTAGATACAACTGATTCAAATTAACAGTATAGGAAAACTAAAGACTATTTATCCATGAAAAATATGGGATAATATGGGGAAATATAGGTGATAAAAATCTGTATTACAAATGATTAGATTATGCACAAAGCGTAAAAATATTGACCAAATATCTCTCTAATTTCTATTGATTTTAATATATTTTGAGGTAAAAATATGATATTTTTCCATGTAATGTTTGACAACATTCCCACATCTTGTTGTTTTTTAAGCCAACTTTTATAAAAAACAAACAAATAATCGACTTTACACTTAAAAAAGTGGCTACAAATGCTCAAAAAAAAGCTTTTTTTAGTATTATTTATTATTTTAATGACCAAATATCTTTATCTCATAATTATCCACTTATTCTACCTAAAATGTACCCTTTTGAGAAAAAACTGGATTATATATATGACTAATTTCCAGGCATTTCTGAATTAATTTGGAAAACATTCGTTTTGCACTATCTAACAATCTTTATGTCAATACAATAGACGTTTATTAGTTCTTTAATCGAAACCATTTATTATAAAACTGTCTTTATATGTTTTATACAAAAAACAAAGCGGGCAAACAGTTTAGAACAGTTCGCCCGCTTTTGGGAATACGTAGTACCTACTTTTGAATGATAATTTTAAATACCTGTTTTATCCCATTATAAGATAGGTTTAACAAATAGACACCTGGAGCAAAGCCTTCGCACAATAACTGATGCTGACCGGCATGTGCTGTAGTGATAAAAGACGAAGCCATTCTTTCCTCTCCTATTAAATCCGTAATCTGATAATTGATGGTACCTGAAAATTCATGTGAAAATTCAATGAACAATTCTTCATGGGAAGGTACCGGATAAATAGAAATACCGCTCTTTAAAACATTTTCAATAGCGGTAACGGTTTGACTTTGATAAATATCCGTCACCGTATTGGCTCCTTCCAAAATAATGTATTCGCGGGTCAATGTTTCCTGACGTCCATCATTGGAATCATTAATTCGGTAACTATAATTTATCTTACTTCCAATATCGATGCTGGAAACGATAATTGTATAAATGCCATCTGCATCCGCATCACTTAATGCAGTGGCGGAAATACCGAAGTCATTGACAATATTTACCGTTTCTGTAAGAGGATTAAAATTCCCTGCTGCAATCATAGCGTTCATGTTTACTTTTAAAGTCAGCGAAGTAGATACTTGAGCAGATAAAAGAAGTTTATAAATATATGTACTCCTTCCCGGCATGGAAGGAATGGCCAAATTAGTAAAGCCACCGTTATTATCGATCACTACAGGTAATTGTGTCCCACCCATCAGCTCAACTAATACATAGTTACCTGCTGTAATTCCGCCTTGTGTTAAAGTCAATTGTATAGAAGAAGCTGTTGATGAAGACATATTAGAAACCACTATAATATTTTCATTCCCAAACTGGCGCAGGAAACTGAATGCAGTGGTTGTACTAGCAGTAATGCTTTTATATGTCCCTTTTTTTAAAGCCGTCTGGTTATTGCGCAAGGCAATTAGTTTTCTATAATTATTCCATAAAGATGTCGCATCCGTTTGCTGTACTTCAACATTTTTTGTCGTGTAATCAGCATTGAGTGGACGCCAGGGAGTGCCTGTTGTAAAATCTGACTGAGTACTATTTTTCCATTGCATAGGCGTGCGCTTATTCTCATCCACTCCTGAACCGATCATACCTATTTCTTCTCCGTAGTAAATGTAGGGCACACCCGGCAAAGTCAATAAAAGATTGGAGGCCAGCTTCGCCTTTGCTATATTATTAAATTGAGACATCGATCTATTGATGTCATGATTGGTAAGAAATGTTCCGTACTGCAAAAAAGGATAGGTGGAAATCACTGCATCTATCTGACTTTTTAAAGCATTCACATTGCCGGTAGATCCGCTATTAGTGGCGTTGATAATGGCTGTTGCCAAATCAAATTCAAAACAATAATCTAACCCACCATTATTAACATAAGGTGCTATTTTATCTGTGGTAGTCCATGCTTCCCCTACTGCGAAAGCATCAGGATCAGCAGCTTTATATGAAACCTTGAAATCTTTCCAAAACTGGATAGTTTCCGGTGTATCTTCCAATGTACTGCCATCTTCATCAATGTATTTCACGGCATCTAAACGGAAACCATCTACATCCATGTCTTGCAACCAAAATTTTGCTACATCAAACATTTCCGTCTTTACTTCTGGCTTGCTGTAATTCAAATCAGGCATTTCAGACCAAAAGATAGCGTAGTAATTATTGCCTGTACTTTTAGTATACCATACCTGTTGTCCCCAAGGCCCGGTCATGGTTGGCTTTGGATTCTGCCATATATACCAATCGCGCTTGTTATCCAAGGAAGCCACAGAATTGGTAAACCAAGGATGCTGTGATGAAGTATGATTCATCACATAATCTATAATGACTTTGATTCCACGACTATGAGCCGCGGCGATAAAATCTTTGAAATCCTGATTGCTGCCATAGTCGGCTTCTACTGTGCGGTAGTCGGTCACGTCGTATCCATGGTAACTTGGTGATTGCTGTATCGGCATCAACCAAAGTGCTGTCACTCCAAGATCTGTATGGGTGGAAGGATCACCATCGTTCAGGTAATCCAACTTGCTCATCAATCCTCTTAAATCACCTTGCCCGTCTCCGTTGTCGTCTTTAAAACTACGAACAAATACTTCGTAGAACACCGCATCGTTCCACCAATAGGTCGTAGTTTGTGCAACGGATACTGCTGTAAAACTCATCCACAAGACCAACGTCAAACACACTTGTTTAACACGTCTCTGTTTAAGCTGTAACATCAATTTATTTTTCATAACTGTATTATTAATGTGTATAGATCTACCTAAGATTTGTTATTTGTATTATAAAGTTAAGGGGTACTGCTAATTATTAAATACACACAGTCTTTATAGGGGCGTTCCCTGCGGGCCGGGCTTTCGCCACTCGCTTTTTCCTTTGAATCAAACGTTAACATAACCCATTTAAAGAATCAAAGAAAAAGAGCTCAGACAATGGCTCAATCCCTAACGCAAAACCTTCACTTATGATCAAATAACGAATAGAGTAAAGTCCATCCTTCTTTTATACTTTGCGGGTATTTATTATAGTCAATTAGTTCAGAGGAACGGTAATATTATTTCCATTCACCCATTCAGAGTACACAATCTTCGAGTCCATCACTACTGCGACGCGGTATACACTTTTTGTTTTTTTATTTCCTTCTACCGTATTCACCGTGATCATTAAAGTATTTGCCGCGCCGGGAGTCGCTTTGAATTCGTACACGGCATAATCTCCACTGCGGTAACCAAAACCATTTCCATCGTCATGGTATAGTCTTCCGGCGGCTTGTACTTTGCTGTCCGGATTTACATAAAGCGTAAGAGAGTCGATGCTGTAGGCTGTTGTGTTTTGAATGATTGGACCGGTAGGTATAATCGATCCTTCACGAATTTTAAGCGTTGCTTGAAAATGGTCGTTATCGGGTGTATCATCCAGTCTTAATGTTTTCCAATTTCCTTTTGGTAAAGAAACATTCTCCGCCCAACTAGGAATGATCACCAAATCTTCTCCCCACATGAAGGCTTCCTGTTGCGTTCTCAAATTTTTGTCTTTACTATCTGCCATGAACAAAGGACGCATGATCGGTAAGCCGTTGGTTGAAGCTTCCTGAAATAAAGTGTATAAGAATGGCATTAACATATATCGTCTATTCAATGCCGTTCTGGAAGCATTAGCTGTTTTTTTACCTAAAGCCCAAGGTTCGTGCTGATCCGAACTTTTCTCTGCATGATTTCTTGAAAATGGATAATAGGCACCGATAGCCATCCATTGCCCCAATAATTCAGCATTGGCAAAACCGCCAAATCCACCGATATCAGCGCCATTGAAAGGCTGTCCTGACAATCCTAAATTGATAGACATGGGTATAGACATTTTTAAATGATTCCAGTTAGAAACATTATCGCCTGTCCATGTAGCAGCATAGCGCTGTCCTCCCAAAAAGTTTGCTCTTGATAATACAAATGGTCTTAATGTAGGATTGGCGGCAAGAATACCTTCTCTGCTCGAACGAACCATTAACAAACCATACACATTATGGTACCTTAAATGTGAATCCTGAGGCAATGAACCTCCTCCCCTGTGTAAATTATCTTCGGGCATTGTGCCTTCTGGTGTGTTGAATACGGCGGGTTCATTCATATCATTCCATATACCATCGATTCCTAAATTCATAAAAGGAGCATACAAAGAAGCCCACCACTTTTGTGTTTCTGGTCTGGTGAAATCCGGGAAAGCACATTGGCCGGGCCATACAGCGCCATTGTATTCCTTGCCATGTTTTGTTTGTACCCAGTGATTGCCTGCAGATCCTTGTTGGTAGATGCTATAGTCTTTATCTACTTTGACACCCGGATCAATCATGTACACGCTTTTGAATCCTCTGTCTTTCAAATATTGATTGAGTCCTTTTGGATCAGGAAATCCCTCTTTATCAAATGTGAATATTCTATACCCATCCATGTAATCAATATCCATCCAGATGACATCGGCAGGAATTTTTTCTTCTCTGAAACGATCGGCAATTGCTTTGACGCGTTCATCGGGATAATAAGAATAACGGCATTGTTGAAAGCCTAGTGCCCAAAGCGGAGGTAGTTCCATTTTACCTGTTAACTCTGCCAATGCCTTTACTAACTCTTTTGGATTTTCTCTTTCAATAATAATCAGTCTGAATGCGGGACCTTCTGAAGTGATGGTAATTAATTCGCCATCGGTTTGAATGGATTGCTTATATGTATTATCAGCCAACACACCAAAGGCTGTTCCATCATCCCGAACACCCATTACCCAGGGATGTGATTGGTAAAGGTTCTTTCCTTCATTCTTTGTATAACCGTAGTTATCTGAATTCCATAACTGAACATACTGACCGTTTCTTTTGAGCGGACCGACTACTTCACCTGTTCCATAAAAATCTACTGTTTCATTCAGTGTAATTTCTACGATACTTTTACCTTCATTCCATTTAAAAACGGGAAGGATTTTCCAATTGCCTGAAACTTTTCCTTTTACTACCGGCTCCTTTAACAAAGCCAGAGAAGGAAGATGGCGAGGGGCATCAAAAGATGGAGGATAAAAAATTGCCATTCGATCGCCAATCATGCCATTCGGTTGCGCAAATGCATTTGCAGCAATCAATACTAATACGATAAATAATAAATAGCGCTTGTTCATTTCAATACAAAATAGTCCTAACCTGTGTGCGAAGAAACCCACTGCATATTTTAGCATTCATGCTTTCAATCTGCAGTGGGTATTAAATTATTATTGTCAATCGGAGCCCGAGCGAGACGCTCTCTATGGGTGTCAGGTCTTTCGACCTGACACTGTTGGCCGTTACCAATAAAGTTGATTTTCCATTCCATCCGTGTCAGGTCAAAAGACCTGACACCCAATCAAGGAACAAGCGTAGACGCTTGCACCAGCGAGATTATTATTGTCAATCGGAAGCAGACCGACTATTTATTAACTACAGTAAAGTTCTTTGATTCGTTTTTAACATCTGCAATTTTTGATTGTTCAACCGTTACGCTTCCACGCGCTGTATTGTCAATCCATAAAGCATGTTTATCGGTTGCTCCAATTCCTGATTTGGTAATGGTGACATTTTGAAATAGCGCATTGGTTAACTCAGGGCCTTTGCTATCGGCGCCTCGAGTGACTATGCTGATACCATCAGAGAAGCTGTTTTCAATGTTTGTATTTTTCACTTCAATACCTGGAATGCCTCGTCTATCCATACAAATAGAAATAGAAGCGCGGAAATCCCAGCTATGATCCCAACCACCGCTTGTTTTGATGTCACAGTTTTCAATCACCGTAGTGCCACTGAAGTGATTATTTGTTTTAGGATCTTCCGTAGGGAAAGTCGTACTGATCAGAATGGCTGATCCAGGAGAGATGTCAGTAAATAAACAATTCGAAATCTTATTGCTTTCACCACCATAAATAGCAGCGCCGTTAGCAAGGAATGGCAATTGACCTGTACAATGTGTAATTACATTATTACCTGGCTTGAATTTATTCAATAAGAAGGTTGCCGGCCACATCGCGAAGCAGTCGTCACCAGTACCACGTGTGGTGCAGTTCTTCATGGTAGACTCCGCCATTCCAACGCAGAAATTCATACCATCTGCAATAGTATTTCTAAAGCGACATCCTTCTACTAATAAGTTTTTAGAATTTTCTACCCAAACTCCAACCTTTGTATGTTCAATCCATAGGCGTTGAATTTTAGAGTTGACTCCGTAAGATCCGACAATACCATCATTAGGCTCATCGTCTGCCCGGTGTTCCAGGTGGCCAGTGATCGCAAAATCAGAAAGGACAACATTGCCACCGTTACCAAAAAACTTTAATCGCCTGGAAGCATCATCTGCATAATCCGTTTCATTCCCTACAAGATTGGTATGCCACATGCCTGCACCTTGAATGACAGTGTTTGCAGGCACCATGATTTCGCCTGATATTTTATAGGTACCGGCCGGGATCCATACTGTTTTTTTAGTTTCATATGCTTTACCTACACATTGTTGTAAAGGCTCTGTATAATCACCATCAAAGTTTGCGCCTTTGAAATCCAGCACTGATAGAGAATTTTCAGGAGCAGTTAACGCAGGCGCAACTTCTTCCAGATCAACCAAATCGATGATGCAATATTCTGCTGTATTTCCTTTTACATCATCTCTTTGAATTTTTATCAAATCACCGGTATTGATTTTTAAATCCTTTAATCTGACTTCGTCATAAAAGTTTCTTACTTTCTCTAGTTTAGGATCATTTGAAAAAGGATAGCCACCATATAGCAAAGACAATTTCGATGATACAGACAACGACTTTACTAATTTACCATTGACATATACACCAAGAGTAGCTGTCGTTCCTCCACCTGTTGGACTATCGGGAAGGCTAAAGCGTATCACAACAGCATTGGCTTTCTTCAAAGATTTAAAAGAAACATTTTGTCCTGCTTTAGTCAGCTTCACACACTTCTGTCCGGAGGATTCTGTTTCTACTTGATGCGCAGTATATTTAGGACCTAAAACAGTTCCAGTAGTTTTCATGGTCTCCGCTTCATAGGTAGTCCATGGCATCTCGGCACCACGTTTCTCCTGAGAAAAAGCTGTGAGTGTGCTGCATGCAAATAATACTAAGATGTATTTCTTCATACCATTCATTTTTTGTTTATTTATTTTCTCTTCCTTAACTCGATTAGCTGATGCTATATAAGTGCTTTTTACCAATCATTACTTATTGTATTACTATTTTTTGTATCACCCGCTTACCTGATTGACTGATAAGCTCTAATTGATAAGCA
>JACMQM010000309.1 GCA_014376985.1 Cytophagaceae bacterium
TGTAACAGCCATCCTGTTTGCAACGATTGGATTGGTATTGATGAACACTCAATTGACGCAAAGTATGCTCCTCGGCACAGACAAAGCCTTGCAGCGTACCGTGGAAATTATTGTGAACATGAATAATTTCACACAGGCAGGTGCATTGATCGGCACGGCGCTGGCCTGCGCCTGGCAAGTGTACATGATCTTAAGAAAAAAGGAACGCGTAGAGGTTATTTAGTGTTTGTGAGCAAACAAGAGCTAAATTCTAAATGACAATTTCAAATGACAAATAAGCACCAAAAATCAAGCGTATATGTTTGTATTTTGGTGCTTGAATTGCTCTTCTTGTTGCCGTCCCGCCAAGAGTGTCGGGATTAAAAACGTGTTACTACATTCCTTTATTGGCGAGACGCCAACAACAACTAAAGTAATTCCATCTTTCAAAAATACCATCGTTGAAAAAAGAAACAGCAGTCAAAGTAAGCGGTAACTTATTTGACATGGAGGTCACCTCCAAACTGGCCCGCTACATCAAACCTTATCGGGGATTCTTTATACTGGAGATCGCACTGACGATTCTGGTGGCGCTACTGGCTACCATTAAACCGTTTATCATTCAACACATCATAGACAATGAAATAGCCAATAAGGACTTACCTGGTTTGTACCTGATCATTGCTTTATTGATGGTAATCCTCGTGGCTCACGTTATTGTATCGTATGCCAATACTTACCTTGCCGATTGGCTGGGGCAAAGTATTATTCGTGATATCCGTATAAAACTTTATGCTCACATCATGCGTTTTCGTCTTAGTTTTTTTGACAAAACACCGATTGGCAGATTGGTTACCCGCAACATTTCAGACATTGAAACCCTGTCCAATTTTACCAGTGAGGGCTTAGCCGGTATTTTAGGAGACCTTCTGCAACTGTCTTTGATTGTGGGCTTCATGCTTTATATCAACTGGAAACTGACCTTGATCAGTTTGTGTGTATTACCTTTCTTGTTGATCAGCACCTATGTTTTCAAGGAAAGCATCAAAGGCTCTTTCAACATGGTGCGTGTCGCCGTTTCTAACCTGAATACTTTTGTCCAGGAACACATTACAGGCATGGCTGTGGTACAAATCTTCAACAGCGAAGAAAGAGAATACAAAAAATTCGAATCCATCAACAAAGAACACCGTGATGCGAATTTGAAATCGGTGCATTATTATTCTATCTATTTCCCGATTGCCGAAATCATCAGTGCGGTATCTCTGGGTCTTTTGGTTTGGTACGGTTCCAAACAAGTTTTATCCAGTGAAATAGAACTTGGAGTAATCACCTCTTTCATCATGTACATCTACATGTTCTTTCGTCCCATAAGGATGATTGCCGATCGCTTCAATACCTTACAGTTAGCGGTGATCAGCGCGGATCGTATTTTCAAATTACTGGAAGACGACGAAGAAATAGCAGAAAACGGAACCGTACAAAAAGACATCAAAGGAGAAGTGACTTTTGATCATGTTTCGTTTGGCTACGAACCTGATCGTTTCGTGTTGAAAGACATTTCCTTTACGGTGAAACAAGGACAGACCTATGCTTTAGTCGGTCCCACAGGAGCAGGGAAGTCTTCTGTCATTAACCTCATTTCCCGACTGTATGACATACAAAAAGGATCTATTCTGATTGATGGCGTCAACGTACGCGACTACGAATTGAGTAACCTCCGTGCTCAAATCGGTACGGTGCTTCAAGATGTCTTTTTGTTTTCCGATAGTATACGCAACAACATTACCTTACATAACCCGGATATGACAGATGAACAAATCTGGAGAGCCGCTGAGTTAGTAGGCGCAGCGCCATTTATCCGTCAATTGCATGGACAATTGGACTATAAGGTCATGGAAAGAGGAGGCACTTTGTCTGTGGGTCAGCGTCAATTGATTTCTTTCATCCGCACACTGGTTTATGATCCTAAAATCATTATCCTGGATGAAGCCACGTCTTCCATTGATGGCGAAACAGAGGAATTGATCCAGGAAGCCATTTTAAAATTGATGAAAGGCCGCACCGCCATCGTGATCGCCCATCGTCTTTCCACCGTGCAACATGCTGACAATATCTTAGTTATAGAAAAAGGAGAGATTAAAGAACGCGGTAACCACAAGGAACTGATCAAGCTTGGCGGCATTTATGCGCAAATGGCAACGGTACAGTTTAAGGTAGAGGTCTGAAATCTGATATAGTAACGCAAAATCAGGTTAACACACTTCTGATCTCAGATCTCAGATCACACCTTTTTTCTCTCCGTTACTGTTGTGCTTGCTGTATTTTTCCTAACTTCGCCTTTTGCGATCACACTATATTTTATTATGAATTATCAGAGAATCAATAACATTACCGGCTGGCTGGTCTTCGCTATTGCCACCATTGTTTATGTTTTAACGCTAGAACCAACATCCAGTTTCTGGGATTGCGGAGAATTCATTTCCACTTCTTATAAATTAATGGTTCCACACCCTCCTGGAGCACCTATATTCTTATTGATAGGACGTTTATTTTCGTTTTTCGCGATGGGCGATTTGACCCAGGTAGCCTTTTGGATCAACATGACGGCGGCTATTTCTAGTAGTTTGACCATCTTGTTCTTATTCTGGTCTATCACGTTGTTTGCTAAAAAATTAGTTTCCCGTGATAATCCTGTCTTATCTACAGGCAACATCATCGCCATCATCGGTAGTGGTTTGGTGGGTAGTTTGGCTTATGCGTTCTCTGATACATTCTGGTTCTCTTCCGAAGAAGCCGAAGTATACGCCATGTCATCTTTCCTTACCGCTTTCATCTTCTGGGCCATCCTGAAATGGGAAGCACATGCAGACGAAGAAGGTTCTGACCGTTGGTTCCTGATCATTGCATACGGCATGGGATTGTCGATTGGTGTCCATTTGTTGAACTTAACAGCCATCCCTGCATTAGCTTTTGTTTACTATTTCAAAAAACACAAAGACCCAACTCCCGGCGGCATCATAGCTACCTTGCTGTTGAGTTTATTAGGCGTAGGTGTCATCATGATCGGTATCATCCCGGGCTTGCCGACATTAGCGGCAAAATTTGAAATCTTCTTTGTCAATGTATTGCACTTGGGCTTCGGTACTGGCGCTATTGTATTTGTTATTTTACTAATCGGTGCCTTGATTTATGGAATCCTTTATTCCATCAAACACAAGAAGCGTCTACTCAATCTTTCTTTATTGTCTCTTACGTTCATCCTATTAGGTTTTGCCTCTTATGGTGTGATCCTCATCCGTTCTCAATTCAATCCTACCATTGACATGAACGATCCCGAAAACGTGATGTCCTTTATTTCTTATTTGAAAAGAGAGCAATACGGAGATCGTCCATTGGTATGGGGACCAGTGTATACTGCCGGATACCCTATTGATGTTAAAAAAACAGCCGCTGTCTATGCCCCTGGCAAAGATGAAAAAGGCAATGATAAATATGTAATCACCGACTACAAGAGTGAATACATTTATAAAAAGGAACACATGATGTTGTTCCCGCGCATGTACAGTACGCAGGCGCATCACATTCGCGCTTACCGTGATTGGTCAGGATTAAAAGAAGGGCAGAAACCTACCTTCTTCCAAAACATGAGCTTCATGTTTACTTATCAAATGGGACACATGTACTGGAGGTATTTCCTTTGGAACTTTGCCGGTCGCGAAGGCGACGAGCAAAACTCCAACTGGCTGATGCCTGGTGAATGGTTTGACAAAAGCATCCCCGCAGAAATCCAGGATAATAAAGCACGCAATAACTACTTCATGCTTCCGCTCATCGCCGGATTTCTTGGATTGGTTTATCATTTCAGCAAAAACAAAAAAGACGGCAGTATCATCGCCATGCTATGGTTCTTTACTGGCTTAGCCATTATTCTATACGCCAACCCTCAACCTGTAGAACCTAGGGAAAGAGATTATGTATTTGCAGGATCCTTCTATGGCTTTGCTTTTTGGATCGGACTTTCTGTATTGTTCCTAGATGACTTGTTACGCAAAGTTCTTAAGAGCGAAACATTAAGACCGGCAATCATTACACTTGCTCTGCTATTTATACCGGCATTGATGATTTCAGAAAACTGGGACGATCATGACCGTTCAAAAAGATACTTCCAGGTGGATGGAGCTAAAAACATCTTGAACTCTTGTGCGCCGAATGCTATTCTGTTTACCGGTGGAGACAACGATACCTACCCGCTTTGGTATGCTCAGGAAGTGGAAGGATTTCGCACCGATGTAAGGGTTTGTAACCTCAGTTTGTTGAATACCGACTGGTACATCAACCAAATGAAACGCAAGTCTTACTTGTCAGATCCATTGCCTATCGACATCAAGAGTGAGAACTATACTTCTGGTGTAAACGATATGATTTATTTCGATAAGCAAAGCCGTTATGACGGTGGAGTTTCTCTTCCTGTTTATTTGAAGTTGGTAAATAAAAGAGACGAGCGTGTCAGCCGCATGAATGAAGGAGATCTAATTACGACCTACCCTTCTCAAACCTTTACATTGCCTATCGATACAGCTTCCGTTGCTTCCTTGGTGAATGCTAAATACAGACCATTCGTATTGGATAAGTTGACATGGAAGATCAATAAAAACAATCTGGATAAGAAATCATTGATCATGCTGGACATGATTGCTGTCAATGCTGCTAATGGCTGGAAGCGTCCAATTTATTTCTCTACTACTTTGTCAGGAGATGAATTCCTTGACCTGAGACCCTACATGCAATTGGAAGGTTTGGCTTACCGCCTGCTTCCTGTGAGCCTTCCGGGTGCTACAAACGGCTGGTTGGATACCGACATCATGTATGACAACATGATCAATAAATTCCAGTACAAAGGATTGAATGACTCTACCATTTTCTACAACGAAGACTACTACCGATTCACCAGCAATCATCGCAGTGAAATGTACAGCCTGGCGAGTCAATTGTTAAGAGAAGGACAAAAAGAAAAAGCGAAGAAAGTCGTAGACTTCTGTTTTGAAAAAATGCCTTCCTCTACCATCCCATACGACTACAATAGTGCAATGTTTATCTCTCTATTGCTTGAATTGGGTGAAGACAAAAAAGCCATTGCATTAGCAGAAGACATGGCGACAAAATCAGATGAGTTGTTGGGTTATTTCCAGCAACATCATATCCGCTATTCTACCAGAGAATATTCAGCGCTTAGAATCCTGGATATTCTATACCGCAGCATGCGCTCAGCCGGTCAGAATGACCTCGCTACCAAATACGAAAAAATGTTGGAGAAGCGATACACCAACAGTCAATACAGCAACGAATAATAAGACAAAAAACTCTCCCGCTAAA
Source organism: Cytophagaceae bacterium (assembly GCA_014376985.1). GTDB lineage: Bacteria > Bacteroidota > Bacteroidia > Cytophagales > Cytophagaceae > JACMQM01. The sequence goes on from JACMQM010000309.1 coordinate 5,356, forward strand.
CGGGAGAGTTTTTTTAACATCCTATCTACATGAAACCTCCCTACAACAATAGACCACGCAGACCAATGCCACCTGCAGATGATTTTATCATCGGTATGCATCCTGTGAAAGAAGCCATCCTATCGGGCAAAACGATCGACAAGATTTTGATTGACCGACTGGAAACCGGTGCAGCAACTAAAGACATCCTGACACTGTGCAGTGAAAACAACATTCCTGTACAAACAGTACCTCCAGAAAAATTAAAGCGAATTACACATAAAACACACCAAGGCATTATTGCTTTGTTGTCGCCAGTACCCTTTTGCAACCTTGACAACATCGTCATAGATGCTTTTGAAAAAGGGCAGGATCCATTGATTGTAGTGTTGGATAGAATTACAGACGTACGCAACATGGGTGCCATTGCCCGTTCCTGCGAATGCATGGGTGTACATGCCATCGTGATTCCAGAAAAAAATGCAGCACGCATCAACCATGAAGCCATGAAATCTTCTGCAGGTGCTTTACTTCACATTCCTTTGTGCCGAGAAGAAAATTTAAAAGCTACGGTATTAAAATTGCGAAACTTCGGCTTAGCAATTGCCGGTGTCACTGAAAAAGGAGTAGAAACACCCTACTCCTCTGATTTAAAAGGACCATTAGCCATTGTTATGGGATCTGAAGAAGACGGTATATCCGACGACATCATCCGCCAATGCGATCATTTGGTACAAATACCAATGCAGGGAAAAATCAATTCACTGAACGTGTCGGTGGCGACGGGAGTAGTGTTGTATGAGGTGAGCAGACAGAGAGTGAATGGTTAGTAGTGAAGAGTGAGCGGTGAAGGGTGAAGTGTATAATTTTGTTATGCAATTCCCGCTGCTTATCAATTATAAAAAAACAGCTGCAAGAATTATCTTGCAGCTGTTTTTTTGTTCACCGTTTACTACTCACCATTTGCCCTTCATTCTTCACCGCTCACTCTTCACTAAATAAACTTCGTTCCCTTATTAGCTTTCGCGTCAGCGACAAAATCTTTCACACGTTGTTCCTGATCCTTGCGACAGATCATCAATACGCCATCGTATTCTGCAATGATGAAATCTTCTAACCCTTCTACCACCACCAATTTATCTTTCGACATTTTGATGATACAGTTGTTGGTCTCGTAGGTCATGGCATTGGCATCGATCACATTTCCATTCTCATCTTTTTCCGAATTGTCGTACAGTGATTTCCATGTACCCAAATCAGACCAGCCAAAGTCGCTTGGCACAACATAGACGTTTGGCGCTTTTTCGAGGATGCCATAATCAATAGAAATATTGCGGCATTGAGAATATGCTTTTAGAATAAACTCTTTTTCTCCTTCTGTCCAATAGATCGCATTGCCCTCTGAAAATGATTCTGCCATATCGGGCATATACTCTGCGAAGGCTTTGATGATAGAAGCCACGTTCCATACAAAGATGCCGGAGTTCCACAAAAAATCACCACTATCCAAAAAGACCTTGGCTAAATCTAATGCCGGTTTTTCTGTAAAAGTTTTTACCTTTTTTATTTTTTGTTTTTTATCTTCAATGTATTGAATGTAACCATAACCGGTATCTGGTCTGGTAGGCTGAATGCCAAGTGTCACGAGTAAATCAGAAGAAGCCGTAGCTTCTAAAGCTACTTTCAGTGTGTCCGCAAATTTACCTTCTTCCTTAATGATATGATCAGAAGGAAGTACAATGATATTGGCTTGTTTATTTTTTTGGTAAATTTTATAACACGCATAAGCGACACAGGGCGCGGTATTTCGGCCTACAGGCTCTGCCAGAATTTGATGATCCTTTAAAAAAGGCAGCTGTTCCTTTACTAATGAAATATAATCCTGATTGGTAACTACTAAAATATTTTCATGGGCAACCAATGGCTCCAAACGCTTTACGGTCTGTTGCAACAAACTTTTGCCTGTGCCTAACACATCATGAAATTGCTTTGGATATTTCGCTCTGCTGAAA
>JACMQM010000036.1 GCA_014376985.1 Cytophagaceae bacterium
ATCACTTTCGTCCACGGAAAAATCTCCGTTGCGCGTGATACGAAAAGAAGAAACAGCGATGATCTCCACATTGCGAAACAGTTTGTGAATGTGCGCACGAATAATCTCTACGGTAGGAACAAAAACGATAAGATCTCCTCGCTTGATCTCGTAAAACTTGGGTAGGTTTTGAGGCATTTGAACAAAAGACAACTTCTTCTGTTCACCGATGAGCCCATCATTCTTTGTCACCACACCCAGCACCATCAGCTTGTTCATAAGGATAGGGAAAGAATGATAGCCATCATACGTCATGGGAGTCATCATAGGAAACAAAATGCGTTTGAAGTAATCATCCGTCTTTTGCTTCTCCTCTTCTGACAATTCATTCAGACTGGCAATTAAAAAACCTGCTTCAAAAAAAGCAGGCTTCAACTGATGCGCATAAATATCTTTTTGTCTTTCGTAAAAGGCTTTTACTTCTCCTAATAAAGTTCTTCTGAAAGTGGTTTCACGCAAACCTGAATAATCGGTACGTTCTTTACCATAGTCAATGTAGTTATACAAACTCCCAATCCGGATTTGAAAAAATTCATCCAGGTTAGACGATGTAATAGCGAGAAATTTCATCCGCTCAAACACATTGTGATCGGGATGAACCGTTTGATCTAAAACTCTGTAATTAAAATTAATCCAGCTTAAATCACGGCTGATGTAATTACTGTCTACCGGGTTGTTGTTACTTTTTTGCCAAAACATAGATTTATCGAATATCGAAATTAAAAAAAGGGGTTGTTAGCCCCTCATTTTTACGATTAAATTAATATTATGTTTTTGAATCTACACATCAACTTTTGCATACTTTGCATTTTTCTCAATGAAATCACGACGAGGAGCTACCTCATCACCCATTAGCATAGAGAATAGCAAATCTGCTTCGGCTGCCGATTCAATAGATACGCGTTTCAAACTTCTTCTTTCAGGATCCATCGTTGTTGTCCACAACTGTTCTGGGTTCATTTCTCCCAAACCTTTGTAACGTTGGATACCAACTGAATCTTCTTTACCGTCTTTCGCCAGTTCTTTTACCGCTACTTCACGTTGTGCTTCTGTCCAGCAGTATCTTTCCTCTTTCCCTTTTTTGATTTGATAAAGCGGAGGCAAGGCAATATATAGATAACCATTGTCAATCAATGCTCTCATATAACGGAAGAAAAACGTCAAGATCAGAGTACGAATGTGACTACCGTCAATATCCGCATCCGTCATGATGATGATTTTGTGGTAACGCAGTTTAACCATGTTCAATTCTTTGTCGCCTTCCGGTGTTCCGAAACTCACACCCAAAGCAGTAATCATGTTCTTGATCTCTTCGTTGTCATAGATTCTATGTTCCTGAGCTTTTTCCACGTTCAGGATTTTACCTCTCAAAGGCAGAATCGCTTGCGTACGACGGTCACGGCCTTGCTTAGCCGAACCACCAGCTGAATCCCCTTCTACGAGATACAATTCACATTGGGCGGGATCGCTTTCCGCGCAATCGGCCAGTTTACCAGGCAAACCTGTTCCTGATAAAACGTTTTTACGTTGTACCATTTCACGTGCTTTACGAGCAGCGAAACGAGCCTGTGCAGCTAAAATAACTTTAGAAACAATAATCTTGGCTTCACGTGGATGTTCTTCGAGGTAGTTATTGAGCATCTCTCCTACCAAGATATCCACAGCACCCATTACATCGGAGTTACCCAATTTGGTTTTCGTTTGTCCTTCAAATTGTGGTTCGGCTACTTTAACAGATATAACTGCAGATAATCCTTCACGGAAATCGTCTCCGGTAATTTCTATTTTAAGTTTGTCCAATAAACCAGATTTATCAGCATAACTTTTCAAGGTACGTGTCAAAGCTCTTCTAAAGCCGGCTACGTGTGTACCACCTTCTACCGTGTTGATGTTATTGACATAAGAATATACGTTCTCAGAATAAGACGTATTATAAAGCATAGCCACTTCTACCGGTATAGGACCGGTAGTGTCTTCCAGGTACAAAGGCTCTGGAATCAATTGCTGTCTGCTTGAATCCAGATAAGAAACGAATTCTTTAATGCCACCTTGAGAATAAAAAGTTTCACCAATAGATAAACCATCTTCTCCAACTTCGCGGTGATCTTTGAAATTTATTTTAATTCCCTTATTCAAGAAAGATAACTCTCTCAAACGTGCGGCAACTGTTTCGTATTTATAAACCGATTCTGTGAAGATCGAACTATCCGGTAAAAAGTGAACTTTCGTTCCATGCTCATCGCTTATTCCGATTTCTTTTACATCGTATTGAGGAATTCCTTGTTTGTATTCTTGTCTGAATGTTTTTCCGTCTCTGTTGACCGTAACCGTCAAATGGCTAGACAAAGCATTCACACAAGAAACCCCTACACCATGCAATCCACCGGATACTTTATAAGTATCTTTATCAAATTTCCCCCCTGCATGTAGCACAGTCATTACTACTTCCAAAGCAGATTTACCCATTTTAGCGATAATGCCTGTAGGAATACCACGACCGTTATCGCTCACCGCTACTGAGTTGTCTTCGTTGATCTCTACGTTGATTTCATCGCAATAGCCAGCCATTGCTTCATCAATAGAGTTATCTACAACTTCCCAAACTAAATGATGTAATCCTTTAATACCAATGTCCCCGATGTACATGGCTGGTCTTTTACGGACCGCTTCTAACCCTTCCAGAACCTGAATATTGTCTGCTGAATAATCGGTGGATTTCTTATCTGTTATTTCGCTCATTTTCAGTGCTTAGTAGTATGGTAAAAATAACATTTTTACGCCAGAAAACAGCGCGTTTTTATAGATTTTATCCACAAAAACGAAACAAATAATCACTAAAAAAAAGCTTAAAAAGTACCAGTTCCAAGCATCACTAAAGTACACCCTTCAACGGCCTCTATACCTTTATTTTCAAGTCGTTGAGCAAAGTCATCGTTTTCCGTACCAGGATTGAAAATAACACGCTTAGGATGCAAAGAAATAATGTAATCGTAATACTCTGGTTGACGTTTTGGATTGATGTATAATGTTACGGTGTGAATGTCATTCAACTCAGGTTTTCCCGTTACGATTGTTTCGCCTTCTACAGTACCGGATTTAAGTCCCAGTGGAACAAAAGCTACCTGATGTTTACGCAAACGACCGGCTGCCAGAGTAGCATAACGGGTAGGATCTTCTGAAGCGCCAATGATGAGTGTTTTCTTTTCCATAAATAGTATAGTTTATAATATTAAATATTAAAGAACAAATAATTCAGATTGGTGTGTGCTATGAATCTGGGCGTGTCCCGCCGAAAAAGGCGGGTCGGGCTATCCGCTGCAAGTCCTCGCTCGGATCTTTCTTTTGTGCATTTCTTTATTTACACGGGCTCGCTGTGGGCTTTTCGCTCCTATCCCTCACGCAGATATTCTTAAGGATGAATAGATTTTGATGCGATAACTTTTATTCGTTTGCGTTAGGGATTGACCCATTGTATGATACGCCGAAAAGGAGGAGGGTGGCGAAAGGCCGACCCGAAGGGAACGCCATACTAATCACTATCACTATATCAGGATTAATAAATTTCAACAACTAAAACTCTGAATAAATTACCTTATCAATACATGACTGCAATAGCTTCGGCACATTTCATGCCATCGATAGCGGCAGAAACGATGCCGCCGGCATATCCGGCTCCTTCACCGCAAGGATATAATCTTTTAACCTGAACATGTTCCAAGGTCTCTCTGTTCCTAGGCACCATGACTGGGGAAGATGTGCGGCTCTCAACTCCCACTACCTGAGCTTCATTGGTATAAAACCCTTTCATCTTCTGTCCAAATGCTTTAAAGCCGCCTTTCAATCTTTGGGCAATAAAAGGAGGTAAAACATCATCTAGCACTGCAGACGTTAAGCCTGGCTGATAGGAACTTTCCGGTAAAGAAGTAGATAAACGCCCATTTACAAAATCAACCAAACGCTGAGCTGGAGCAGCCTGTGTCTTTCCTGCCGCAAGCCAGGCTTTATGTTCCACACTTTTTTGAAATGCCATGCAGGCTAATGCTTTTTGTATTGAAAATTCAGGGATATCTTCTAACTCTACAGAAACAACAATTCCAGAATTGGCATACTTTGAATCGCGTCTTGAAGGAGACATTCCATTTACCACAATCTCATCCTGTGCTGTAGCAGCAGGCACAATGAATCCTCCGGGACACATACAGAATGAATATACTCCTCGCTCTATCCCTTTATAACCGACTTGTTGAACCAATGAATAGGAAGAAGCCGGCAGATAAGGACCTCGATCATCGCAATGGTATTGCACTTTATCGATGATCTCTTGAGGGTGTTCTACCCTTAAACCCAATGCAAATGGCTTGGCTTCTATATAAATATTTTGCTCTTGGAGTAATTCAAAAATATCACGGGCTGAATGCCCGGTTGCCAGTATGCAGGCTGCGCCAGTATACTTTGTACCATCGGCAGTCTCCACTCCTTTTAGTTCAGATCCGGAAAGTATAAAACGAGTGACTTTTGTATTGAAAAACACTTCGCCACCTGAGGCTATAATGTTTTCACGTATCGCCTGAATAATGGCAGGAAGTTTATTGGTTCCAATATGCGGATGGGTATCAATCAGAATATCTTCTTTAGCACCATGTGCTACAAATAATTCTAATACTTTACGCAAATCACCGCGTTTCTTAGAACGTGTATACAACTTACCATCCGAATAAGTGCCTGCACCTCCCTCTCCAAAACAGTAATTGGATTCCGGATTGACAACATTGTCTTTATTGATAGCCGCTAAGTCGCGACGGCGTGCTTTTACATCCGAGCCGCGCTCCAATACGATGGGCCTGTAACCCAGTTCGATCAAACGCAAAGCAGCAAACATGCCTGCAGGTCCTGCTCCTACAACAATTACTTCTTTTGCTTTGGAAACATTACTGGAAATAATCTCATAAGAAGATAATGGTTTAAGATGTGCAAGTTCTCCTACTTCTAAAGCCATGCGGTAAAGTACCGCTCTGCTTCGCGCATCGATGGATCGACGAATGACACGACAATAAAAAGAATCAGTATCCTTAATGCCTAATTTTTGAAAGGCTTGAGTCTTGAGGTAAGACTCATCAAAAGCTTGTTGAGGTAAACAAGCAAGTTCAACTATTTCTAACATGTGTAAGGTGTTTATCCTTAAATGATACTTGTAAATTAAGTATAATACGTGGCTTATGCAACCGATTTATACCTGTAGTATCTAATGTGCTTTTTGAAAAATATAACCGATCGTAAAACCCAATCGAAAAGGAACCTTGATGGATCCCGTGTTGATGATTGAAAAAGCATTTCTGTAAATTTTATTTTCTTCTGGCCAATTGCGTTCGATCATTCGATAACCTATACCCAAACCGACATAAATATCTAACGTGATTCCTTTTGTGCGCGCGTCTTTGATCAATCGATCACCCACCAATACTGAATATTCAAATGTTCTTTCCGTGAGATCTAAGGCTACTTCTTGAGGAGTTGCCATTAACGTATCCAAGACACGCGCAGAATAAACGGTACTGGTATACCTTAATTCATGAGCAAAATAAAACATACCATAATCCTGATCTTTCTGATAAAATTTTTGTCGGACATACAATTGATATCCCATGTAATTAATCTCGTTTAAAGGAGGAGAAGAGTGACTTTTAAACATTGGTTTACTTAAATAGATAGCTCCAAATTCGTAGCCTATGCGTTCTTGAAAATAGATCTCAACACTGGCGGGTAAAGCATTCCTTAATAAGGCCATAGGATTGGCACCGACAATGTATCCTCTAAACTCATTGACTCTGGGCGTAAAATACCTGGAGCGTTTTTTACGAATAACCATATTGGGCATTTCTATAGTAGGTAAAGTTTCTTTAGGAGTCGCTATCACAGAGTCTAAAGGTAG
>JACMQM010000310.1 GCA_014376985.1 Cytophagaceae bacterium
CACGAACCTTAATATTCTGTGCAACACCCCTGTAGTCCACAGAGGCCGGAGTATAACTTGTGGGGGTAGTACCCACTGGGAAAACCACATCCGGCTTCTGAAGCCCGGAAAGATTTCTGACAAGAAATCCTCCATTTGTAGCGGTACCAGTAACTATGAACTTGTTGTTATCAAAGCCGGTAATAGTGGCATCTAAAGCTAACACTGCATTTCTATCGTTTAAAATGAGTCGCCCATTTTCAAAACTCAAATTTCGTTTAATGAAAAGATCTGTGCCTTCCAGTCTTACATTCGCAGCATTTGCAATGGTCAGGCTAGGAAATCCATGATCAGCCTGGATATTTTGATTCTCAATAATCTGGGGGGCATTTGTCAATGATTTAAATTTGTAGGATCCACCCTGACCACTTATTCCGTTTGAACTCTCATCAACTAGGCGGCTGCCTTGCATGTTACTCCAGCGTTGTCCGAAGAAACTTATGATTGAGTTAGAATAGGCTCCAAATGTTCCCGAATTTTTGAGATCCGAAAATATTCCAACACTTTCTGCCGTGTGAACATAAAATGATTCGTTCGCGTGAATGGAGACTTGCGTTAATTCCTGCGCCTCCAACAATTGCGGGCCGAGAAAACAAACAATAAAAAATTTTATATAAATGTATCTTTTGAAACTTTGCACCTTATTGTATCTTGCTTCTCTTGCAGCATCATTTGTAAACACACCCCTGTAAAGCTATAATCGTACCACCGACCTTGCGTTTCGTTTAAAGCCTACTATCTAGCCTATATACGAGTTAACAACCTACAGAAACACTAAAATATGACATTATTTTAATTATTAGGATATATTCAATCCAATTAGCTAGTTTCACTTATTAGAAATGAGGAAGCAATCCCCCAAATCGGGGAATATATTTCCCGTGTCAGAGGCCCTTATCAGAAATTTTATTACTTTGGAAACTATTTGATAAACAGATCGTTATAAATAAAACAAATCACAAAAAAATGAAAAATTCAAACTTATTTCTTTTCGCACTGATTGTGCTATTTACCTCTTGTAACAACAGGGAAAAAGTCGAGCCGGGGGCTTATGTCGACCTGAATTCGGGGGACACAATTCAAGTTATCGCAGACCCAGAAACAGGCTACGCAATAAACAGTGAAACCAAAAAACCGGTGTATCTATATGTCAATAACGATCGTGACACGATCTTTACGACAGGGGCTGTAGTGAACAATAAAATAATCCGGGTAAATGATGATTATTTCGAAGTTGATGATGCAAAAGTGAGTGTTGAAGACAAGGATGTAACTCTAAAATATGCCGATTATAAAAAGAAATTTGATGACGACGATTACAAGGTAAAAGATGATGATTACAAGTTAAAAGTCGAGGGCGATGGAGATACCAAACTCAAAGACGCCAACTATAAGAAAAAAGTAGAAGAAAACGGTGATGTAAAAATCAAAGATGGTGATTCAAAAGTGAAAATTGAGGATGGGGTGGTAACCAAGAGAAAAAATTGATTGCGTCGATTCTGTATTTTTTTTAGCCTCCGCGAAAATAAATAATCAAAAACAAAATGAATCTTTCATTGTTATCCATCGAAATCTAAACTAAACATAATAAAAATGAAAAATTTATTGAAAATGGTATCATTTGCTGCGATAAGCATCGCCGTTGTCGCATGTAATAACAAGAATGCAGAAAATGGCAACACTGACACCACAATGATTAGCGAATCCACAGAAATGACAACAACGTCGACTGCTGCGGTAGTACCAGGAACCTACAAAGAACTAACGACTGGCAAAACAGTATATATTGTTGCTGATCCGGAAACCGGTTGGGCAGTGGATAGTATAAGCAAAGTTCCTGTAGAATTTTACATCGACAATGCAGGTGATACACTCTTTCAAACAGGATTGGTTGTGAATCAAGCGATCATGAAAGCCGATGGCAAATGGATGCTTGATGAGACTAAGATCAAACGTGACGGAGATAATATTAAGATTAAATATGCTGATGGAAGCAAAGTGAAAATGGAAGAAGGAAACTTGAAAATCAAATCTGACGCTGGAAAAATAAAGGCCGACGAAGACACTGTAAAAGTGAAACCAAATAATTAGAACAGCTAATTGTTTTAAAAAAGCCCCTCACATTCAGGGGCTTTTTTTATTAAATCTGGTGAGAAATACTTTCTTAGAACCCAGAACAAACTATTCAGTATCCTTATTTATTCAACACAAAATATTACACAAAAAAACCACCTAAGGTGGCTTTTTAAATATTCTTAAGACTTAAACTTTAATCTCCACTTCAACTCCGCTTGGAAGCTCCAGTTTCATTAGCGCATCAACAGTTTTCGAGTTAGAGCTGTAGATATCCAGCAAACGTTTGTAAGAACAAAGCTGAAATTGCTCCCGTCCTTTTTTGTTTACGTGTGGTGAACGAAGAACGGTGAAGATTCTCTTTTCAGTTGGTAATGGAATTGGTCCACTCACTACCGCGCCCGTAGGCTTAACGGTTTTAACGATCTTCTCAGCAGACTTATCTACGAGATTGTAATCGTAAGATTTTAATTTGATTCTGATTCTTTGGCTCATTGTTTTGGTTTTATTCCCTGGTAAGAGCTATTAGTTACCGGGGAGTGTGTACTTAATTTTAATATTCTCGAGTTTTACGTTGTACGTTGTACGATTCTGACCAGCCTCTTTAACGTACAACGTACAACGTAAAACTTACAACTTTCTAAGCGTTTGCCTTCTTCCCCTTCACCTTGGCTACAACCTCTTCCTGAACGTTCCTTGGAGCTTCAGCATAGTGGTCAAATTCCATAGTCGAAGTAGCACGTCCAGAAGTAATTGTACGCAACTGAGTCACGTAACCAAACATTTCTGAAAGTGGCACGGTCGCCTTAATAACCTGGGCACCCGCACGGGTGTCCATTCCTAAAAGCTGGCCGCGACGACGGTTCATATCACCAATAACATCACCCATATTCTCTTCAGGTGTAAGGATTTCGATCTTCATGATCGGCTCCATCAATACTGGCTTACATTTTGGCAATGCTTCACGGAAAGCAGATTTAGCACAGATCTCAAAAGATAGTGCATCTGAATCGACCGCGTGGAATGATCCGTCAATTAAACGAACTTTCATGTCCTGCAAAGGATAACCTGCAAGTACGCCGTTAACCATTGCTGCAGCAAAACCTTTCTCTACAGAAGGAATAAACTCACGTGGAATTGAACCACCTGAAATTTCATTTACAAACTGCAGACCCGTTTTACCTTCGTCATTCGGAGATATAATAATTTGAATATCAGCGAATTTACCACGACCACC
>JACMQM010000311.1 GCA_014376985.1 Cytophagaceae bacterium
ACTGTTTTAAATCCTAATTCAACAGGTGCTCCCTCTTTAGCCGATACATCAAAATTTAAATGAATGATTTTAAAGCTAGACTTATGAGGTTCATGATGTGCCAGGTTCATCGAGTCATTGAGGTCCTCGATGTCTTTCATCAACTCAATATCAAAATTCTCTGCTCTGGCTTTTTCGCTCAAAACTTCTTTGCCCTTATTATGCTGACCTATGGTTTTTCCACTAATCACTAAAAAAAACGAGAGGAGCATGATCAAATGCAAATACTTCATGGTGTTGTTATTTATGATTTACTTATTTACAATATTTAACACAGGTACCTTTTGCATCAATTACAAAAGCTCTACCGTCTAACATGACTTCGGCCCAACCTCCGGAGAAGTCATACGCATAGTCGTACTGAAAAGATATACTATTTTTTCCATCCTTATCTATATAACCGTATTTCCCTTGGTGAAACACTACGGCATATCCCTCTGAAAATGTGCGATTTACAGCATAATTCAAAGTTGTGAATCGTTGATCGGATAAATTGAAGGATCCCCAATAACCTTTCGTCACAACCATGCATTTTCCATTTTCCGGTTCTTCTATCCATTGGTATTCTACCGGTACCAAAACAGCTCCTTTATTGTCCAAAAGTCCATAAACTGTTCCTTTTCTGACCTTTGCATTACCGTCTGTTACTTCTCCTATCCAATCGTAATTCAGCAAAACAACTACCTTGCCATCTTTATCGGCGAGGCCCCATTTGTTGCCTTTCTGTAATCGAGCTACTCCGTTTTGAAAGGCAGAGATCCAATCATAAATGGGAGCAATAACAGGTTTACCCTTTTCATCAATCACACCATATTGCTGGTTTTGCACCACTACAGCTCTTTGTTGGTAGAAATTGGAAGCCTGATCAAACGAAGAAGGAATCACCCATTTGCCTTGTGGGTTGATGTATCCGAACTTTCCTGAACTCTTCACCGCTGCCAACCCTTCTGAAAACTCAAAAGCTTGTTCGTAAATGGCAGGAATAACAAGCTTACCCGCCGCATTGACAAATCCGTATTTTCCTTTTATGGATACGACTGCCATGCCTTCTTTAAAACTGCCGGCCTTATCATACTGCAGAGGGACTTTCACTGTGCCTAATTTATCAATGAAACCCCACTTGCCTAATAATAAGACAGCAGAATAACCTTCGGAATAAGAATACGCAGAGTCATACTTCAATTTAATTTTAATGGCTCCTTTGGAATCAATGAAATAAGAAAGTTTTTCTTTCTGCACCAACGCGCGATCATCTGAAAAAGGAAATGCCTTATCATAAATCGGTGCAATAGCGACTGCACCTGTTGCCGCCACTTTATACCCGTACTTATCTCCCCATTTGTACAACACCGGTACTTGTGCCATCACAGGAAATCCTAGCGCAAGCAGAACGAGGATACAGAAGAGTCTTTTCATAGCTGGTATTAACTAACGTAAAAATAGCTTATAAATAATAACAACGACCCCGACCAAAAACATGACGATAGAAATCTTATTGGACCAGTGCATCATTTTGATACTGGTATTGGTAGGTCTGTTGGGATCTTTTTTCCTGAAAAAATAACCAAACGCTTCTCCTAACTTAAAGTAATCTCCCACTTTCATAAAGCTATTTATTAAAATTGTAAATTCATTTCCATAGGGCTGATCCATTTGCCATCTTCCCGGATCAATTCAATCAATTCGTCTACTGCCTGTTCGGCCGGTACGGCTTTCTTAATGACTTCCTGTCCGCGGTACAAAGCGATCTTTCCTTTACCCACTCCGACATAACCGTAATCGGCATCCGCCATTTCTCCGGGACCATTTACAATACAACCCATGATACCAATCTTAATTCCTTTCAAATGATCGGTGCGCTTGCGGATCATGGCTGTCGTCTCCTGCAAATCGAATAAGGTCCGACCGCAAGAAGGACAAGAAATGTATTCTGTTTTCGACATCCTGGTTCGGGCTGCCTGCAAGATACCAAACGACAGGGCATTCAAAACTTTAAGTTCTTCCAGCTCTACCTTTTGTGATACAACAGACGTCGCACTTCTACCCAGTAAAATACCGTCGCCTAAACCATCAATCAATAAACCACCAACATCTGTTGCCGCATATAAATGCAAACTTTCATTGTCTATACTACCGTAATCTCGTCTTACGATACAAGGATTCTTCACGCCTTCTGTCAGAAAGATGGAAAATATCCTTCTGATTGCGGCCATGGCATGGTCATTTCGAGTGCGCAATACCGCAATGAAATCGCCCTGCTCCTTAAAGAGCTGAATTAACTCCGGCGATAAATCTTCGGACCATACTTCGACAAAGGTTGTCCCTTTAGGTTTATCCGATGAAGAAAGAGCAAGGGCTTCTGAGGAAGTCAAGTAAGGAAACTTATTTGCGTGGTCTTCCAAAGCTAACCATACTTTATAATCGATGATCTCCTTCAGGCCCATCGGAAGCATAAAAGCAATCGGTGCTGTACCCGTATAAACAAAGTCTGCTCCCTGATCATTCATTGTCCACTTATCGGGCTCCGGTAAATAGAAGTGCCCGATCGATTTAAGATTTTTATAATCAGAGGCATTAGCTCTAGACAAATCAATAATTACGCGAGGCACATTGGTGCCACCTATAGTATAGACTTCTTTCGTTTCCCTGCGCTTGTAAGCATAAGGATTGATCCGATATTGTTTTAATTTAGGAATAACTGCATGTGATTCACGCTTTACGTAACGTTCCACCAATTTGGCTGCTACCGGGATTTCGTATTCCGGCTCTTCTGTTAAGGATACACGAACTGTATCTCCTAATCCATCCTCCAGCAAGGCTCCTATACCAACGGCAGATTTGATACGACCGTCTTCTGCCTCACCGGCTTCTGTTACTCCTAGATGTAAAGGATAAGGTTGCAAACCTTCTTCGTCTAACTTTTCAACCAGCAAGCGATAAGCCTGAACCATTACCTGAGTATTGCTGGCTTTCATGGAAATGACGATATCGTAATACTTCATTTCCTCACAGATGCGGATAAACTCCAGAGCGGATTCCACCATACCCAATGGTGTATCTCCATAACGACTCAAAATACGATCGGAAAGAGAACCGTGGTTGGTTCCGATTCGCATGGCCGTTCCATATTCCTGACAGATCTTGACCAGGGGTACAAACTTTTCACGGATACGATCCAGCTCTGCCTGATAAGAGGTATCTGTGTATTCTATTGTTTCAAAACGCTTTTTATCAGCATAGTTACCCGGATTGACACGCACCTTTTCTACAATACGTGCGGCTACTTCTGCCGCATTAGGGGTAAAATGTATATCCGCAACAAGAGGCACTGTACATCCTCTTTTGCGCAGTTCCTCTTTAATATTCCGAAGGTTTTCTGCCTCTTTTACACTTGGAGCAGTAATACGAATGTATTCACAACCCGCAGCGGCCATACGAAGACATTGCTCAACTGTACCTAGGGTATCCATGGTATCGGTCGTGGTCATCGACTGCAACCGGATCGGATGATCTCCTCCCATAGGAATATCTCCGATGTTGACTACCCTCGTTTTCCTCCTTTTGTAAGCCGTTAAACTTTCCGTGTATTTTGCTAAGACCATTTGATCCATTTGTGAATGACTCGTATTTAACTCCACCATCTGTCAAGTCGGATTTTCTCCTGCCTGATTTTTAACCTCAAATCGAATTTCATTTTGCCTGAAGTCCTTTTTTCGATCCTACAAACATAACATTTCTTCGGTACGAATTTCGTCAAAAATCAACTCATCTCTTTGTCTTGAGCAGATATATTTTGAACTAAATACAAGTGCCAAAGATCTCTTTATCCTTCTGTAATTATCCTTTTATGGCTTTCTCCAATGAATTGATTGGCGGAGTATTTCGGTTCTAAATCCAGGCATAACCCGCATGAAATGAAGAGTAGAAAGACCTCTGTTTTAATGCAATTATTCAGGTGAAGGATTATGTTTACAGCAAGACATACTATTAAAATAATACAATTTAAACAAAAAGGACGGCAACAATATTCCAATAAACTAATAGCTGAAAATAAATGGAAATAGGTAGAAAAAAGGAAACCGTTGACGCCTATTTTTTCCCAACTCTTTCAGATTACAAGAGAAGCAAGATTGTAATTTTAGCAAACCTCCTAAACTTTAATTAATAGGAATAGTACAAACATATACATGCCTACACAGAAAGCTTTTCCCAAATTTAGAATTAATTTTCCTGAAGAATATAGCTCCATTTGGAGTCTCTTATTCTCATTTGAAGAATTGATTTCAAAATCCCCAACGATTTTTTTATAGGTTAAAACTTGTCAAAAAAGGAGAGCCTAAACATACTCCATTCTCAAAACAAGAATTACAAAACTAATCTATCAAGCCAATAAAACTGTCTATAAGCTTTTCCCCGCGTTCTAATTAATTTGTCTTTTACCGAGGCTGATATTTATCCGTTTTTAAACACTTTAGCTGGTTTTGTAAAAGTTTAGACTAATCTAAATTTAATATATTATAGCTATATAAATGAGCTATTTACAAAATAAATCAAAAGCAACTCTGGAATACTTACAAATCTCCTAACTGTGGTCTCAAAAGGAGCTCTTCCACCACCGTATTTTTGGATAATTGATGGGCAGACCAAATGCTTTCTGCTACATCCTCCGGCTTCATAAAACGCTCCGCAGGTATGTCTACGCCTTCCCAACTTGAAGTTAAAGTTGCTCCTGGAAGCACACTCACAACCCTAACGCCATGAGGTTTTAGTTCCTCTCTCAAGACCTTGTTCATTCCATAAAGAGCAAACTTGCTGATGCAATAAGATCCTCCATTAGTATAGGCAACGAAACTAGCCGTAGAGCAAATGGTGAAAATATCACCTGTCTTTTGTCCAATAAATACAGGAAGCAAAGAACGGGTCAAATGGTAGGCGCTGTAGACATTGGTCGAGATCATCTGTTCCAAAACCCCGTCTGCTTCGTCCTGTATTTGACCCGGAATAAACAGTCCG
>JACMQM010000312.1 GCA_014376985.1 Cytophagaceae bacterium
GTCATGTAACTTGAGGCATCTGATGCTAGAAATGTAAAAGGACCATTCAATTCTTCCCTGTTACACATGCGACCTAAAGGAGACATTTTAGAGAAATTAATCAGGAAAGGTTCTTCATGTCCATTGTATATACCATGTGGCACAATCGCATTGCAACGAATATTTTCTGTTGCATAAAACGTAGCCAGGTACCGTGTATAATTAGGAATAAAAGATTTGGAAGCGATGTAATCTATTGGTTTAAAGTTTTGTGTACCCTGACCAAAATCATACAAGTTCTGATTAGGAGCCACAACAGAATATGTAGACGCTACATTGATGATGTTGCCGTGTTTTTGTTTTAACATTTGACGACATGCTGCTTGTGTCATAATTATTGTTCCCGTCAAGTTCACTTCTACTGACTTACGTAACAAATCAATCGGGTAATTTTCAAAACGACTCTGGTTCACTTTTGAAGTTCCTTCTTTATCAAATTTAGCATCGATAGCCGCATTGTTAATCAATACATCCAGTTGTCCAAATGCAGCAACAGTTTTCTCGATACATTCTATAGCACTACTCTCCTTAGTAATGTCTAATTGAACAATAGCATAATTAGCTTCAGGAATACTCAGTTCAGAAAGTTCTTTTTGAATTTCAGAAGTCTTAGACAGATTAAGATCCGCCAAAACAACTTTTGCCCCTTGCTTTAAAAAACTATACGAAATTTCTTTACCGATGAGACCCAATGCTCCCGTTACTAAAATGACTTTCCCTTTTATGGATATTGGATTAGTTTCCATGTTGACAAATAGTGATAATGAGTTCTGATTCTTCAATCTGTCGAATGGAATGAGCAACGCTACCGGGCTTATCCAACTGTTCAAAGAATGCTTGAGTTTGTGCTATAAAAAGATCATTTCTATCAAAGTGATCTGCTTTGATAACCTCTGTGCCTTGCTCTGAAACAATCTGTAGTTCCGATTTAAAAAAATCAAAATATACTGAAGCTTGTTCAAATTCAAATTGATATTCTCTACGCGGTATTTTCTGAAAGAAGTTCAGGTGAACATGTGCGGACAGTCCATTCTTATATTTGAGGTTAATATCAGCAGCGCTTTCTACATCTACTTCTAGAGTAGAATTAAAATTGTGTATTGTATGATAAGACAACAAAGAAGAATTACTCAGCCAATTGGCTAAATCTATATCGTGACTTAACGTAAGTGCGGCCCCTCCTCCCAATTCTTTTCTTGCCGCATACGATGTTCTGTAATCTTCCCATGGATGCCAATAAGGTAAATGTTCGCCCCAATAGCTTCTGAAATAAACCAGCTTGCCCAATGGCTGATGGGCAATCATTTCTTTTATTTTTTGAATGAGTGGATGGTAACGCATCATGTAGCCAACTTGAACAAATGATTGATGCGTTTGTACCAATTGCTTCAATTCATTTAAACCCTCGGAAGAATGAGACAAAGGTTTTTCTACCAGTACAGGAATCTTCCTTTTTACACATTCTTTAGCCTGAAATAAATGTTGAGCTGTTGGGCTTGTGATGAAAGCCGCATCCGGTTTAATCTCATCGATTTCTTCCCAGGAAGTGATCACTTGAATATTTGCACTCTGAACATTGCGCAAGGGCAAGTTTCTTTGACGGTATACAAAAATGCTTGGACAACCTAACTTTAATAAGTTGTTGATGTGCCGCTCGCCTATTGAACCGGCTCCAAAGATCAAAACTTTTGCATCCTGAATTTTCATGCATTAAACTTAACGCAGTCGTTGTTTACTATTACTTCTGCTGCTTTTTGGAAACTGAATAAATCATCGATGTCTACAGCAAACAAGTTGTCTACCACATGTGGTAGGATGGTCTTTCCAGACATGGAAGACTGTTCTGTAATGATATGCGGCCTAATGACATCCAACGTGCCGATCTGCCAATACGTTTGAGGAAGCCTTTGTCTTGGTTCGTTGTATGGCTCCTGAATACCTTCTACGAAAAGCAACGGTTCCATGGGCTCCTCTTCACCATTAAGCTTCCACATTTTATAGGGAGTGATAGGAGAAGGAGTCACGATGCGCAAGCTATCTGCTTTAGGATTGCGTAACATTCGTTCTATACATAGGTCAATCAATGCAGCTTGTCGCACGGGTGAAGTAGGTCTAAGCTGAACTACATAATCCGGCACATAATTTTCATGTTCTTTTAGCCAAGTCAATGCATGTTGAAATACGTCCAAATCGGTACTTAAATCTTGTGCATATATTGCGGGTCGGAT
Organism: Cytophagaceae bacterium; assembly: GCA_014376985.1. Taxonomy (GTDB): domain Bacteria; phylum Bacteroidota; class Bacteroidia; order Cytophagales; family Cytophagaceae; genus JACMQM01. The sequence goes on from JACMQM010000312.1 coordinate 2,268, forward strand.
AAATGGAACTTCCGCACCGTATGTACGAGCAGCTTCAGCAATAACCTCTGAATCCGTCGAAACAATGATTCGATTAATGTAGATTGAATCTTGCGCAGCTTTCACACTGTATGCGATCAATGGATGTCCTAACAAAGGAAGTATGTTTTTATTAGGAAGGCCTTTACTACCTCCTCGTGCAGGTATTATTGCCAGTATGTTCACTATCGTGTTCGGTATTTAAGTTTGTCGCGTTGAACTCTTTCAATTTCCAGGATTTCCTGCGACTTATAAGTAAGCGCTTCGTGTGTATGCTGGAGATCGCGAACTAACTTTTGAAGTCCTGGAACTTCCAGAGAAGCGGCATGATCAGTTCCTTTCCAGGTACGATCTTTTGTGAAATGCCTTTCAATCCAACTGGCGCCTAATGTATAAGCAGCAATATCGATGGAGATGCCTAAATGATGTCCGGAAAATCCGATGTCTTTTACCCTATCGCCAAACTTAGCATAGAGCGTATTGATTTCTAATAAACAAATATCTGTAAACGGAACAGGGTAACCGGAGGTACAATTATATACCACCAAACGGTCTTTAGCCTGGTTTGTTTCTTCAAAAAATGAAACGATTTCCTCTATCTCATTTTTAGTGGTCATGCCTGTAGACACATGAATTTCTCCTTTATACAGATCACGTAACAAACGCAACATATCATAATGGTTGTTACAAGCAGAAGGTATTTTAATAAAATCTGGTTCTAACGAAATGATTTCTTTAGCAGAAGTGGTATCCCATACCGATGTGGCGTAACCAATGCCAATGGATTCCGCATGTTTTTTTAAGTCTGCATGCTGTTCTACAGTAAATTCTAAAAATTCTCTGTGCTCACCATACGTTGCACCATAAGCATTCCAATTATTGGGATGAGGCGTATTGTATTGGTCTTCTGTCAACAGCTCTTTATTAGTACGCTTTTGGAATTTAGCATAGTCCGCCCCACATTCCTTAGATAGCTTAATCAATTCTTTGGCAATTTCAAATTGCCCCATATGGTTACACCCTATTTCAGAAATAACCTTTGGTGTTTTATAATTAAATCTAAACATCCTTTTAAATCGTTAATACTGTTCTATTTTTTAAATAACAAAGCATACTTTGTTATAATCATTCTGATTTTATTTTTCGGTTCATCAAAATAGCCTTTGGTCGCTCCATAGCCATAGCCGTAGCCATAACCGTAGCCGTAGCCGTAAGCATCCAACTGCCCAATGTCATTGAATACAATAAATACATCTTTCATTTTTTTACTTGTATACAATTTATTCAAATCTTCAATCATGGAAACCTGCGTGTAATCATAACGCACCATGAATAAGTTAGCATCCGTGTATTTAGCAATCAGGTAATAATCTGCCACTAAGCCAACAGGTGCAGCATCTATAATAATGTAATCGTATTTTGTCTTTGCAGCTTCCATAAGCTCCTTCATACGATCTGACTCTAACAGTTCCGTTGGATTGGGAGGGACAGGACCTGATGGTATAAAATCCAGGTTGGCAATATCTGTTTTAAATATGACTTCTTCCAAGCTTGCATCTTTAATCAAGAAAGTGCTTAAGCCTATGCTGTTACTAATGTCCAAGGCCAAGTGCAAGCGAGGCTTTCTCATATCTGCTCCTATAATCAATACAGACGAACTGGTAGTGGCTATGGATGTGGCTAAATTCAAGGAGAAGAATGTCTTGCCTTCTCCTCCTACAGTAGACGTAACACCAATAATTTTATTGCTCTTTTCCGATGCCAGGTATTTTAAATTCACCCGTAAAGACCTTACAGACTCTGAGAAAAAAGATTTGGGAGAAATAATCAAAGGATGTTTACCCTGTGTTCTGTTATGACCGATAACACCTAAGATAGGTATAGTAGTTCTATTCGAAATGTCTTCTCTTGAACTCACTTTATTATTGGTGTATACTTTTAAAGCGACAAAACTGACCGGTAATAGAAAGGCCAAAAACAAACTAATGAATTTGATTTTTTTATCGTCCGGAGAAATCTTTCCGGTCATGTAAGCAACATTTATTACTCTGTTATCAGCAGTATTTGCAGCCTTTGTGATACTGGCATCTGTTCGCTTTTGTAACAGGTAATTGTAAATATTATCGTTTAATGTAAACTTTCTTTTGATCTTGGTTAAGTTGATTTCTTTTCCTGGCAACAACTTCAAAACAGATCTTGCTTTGCTTAATCTGTTGTTGTTGTCATCCAATAAGATCTTCGACGCTACCAAAACATTTCTAATATTTTCGACTAACGCTTTTCGGGCATTCTTACTTTTTAATTCTAAAATCTGATACGTAGGATTTCGGTCTTTAGCAGAGAATCCTAATGCTGCTTGCTCAGAATGAAGTTTATACAGCTCTTGAACTAAGCCATTCAACATGGGCTCGTCTATCCCCATTAAAGAAGGAGCCACAACTTTTGCCAAGTCGTAGTTGTTATTAACATAATCCTGCAGGTAACGGTAGTATCGGTCTTGTACCATTAATACGGCACGATCCTCTTCCATTTTTTTTATTTCTCCGTATACTGATTCAGAAGCCGATTCCACATCAATGATTTTTTCATTTGATCTGAAATTTTCCAATTGATTTTCAACCCCCTTCAATGAATCTGATATTTCTATTAACAACTCGTCAATAAAATTGAGTGTATTATTAATGACTCTATTTTTTTCATCCAATTCATCACTCAGATACGTATCTGTTAGCTTTCCCAGAAAAGCAATTTCCTTCTCATAGACAGGACCATTTATAGAAATTCCTACTATCGATGAATTGCGATTTTCCAGATCCACATAAATGGAATTGACATATGTTTCAATAAGACTTGTCAAATCATTGATCACAAAATAATATTCAGGACTATTGGCGAATACACCCGTGTCAAAAAAAGAAGTTTTGTAAAGCGTCAAAGATAAATACTCGTTTTTCAAAGGTTCAGAAAAAACTCCCTGAAAAGTTCCCAGTGCTTCTGAATATAATTTGTAAGTGGAATCACTCAGAAATTCTACTGATAATTTAAGATTCTGTGGGTTCTTAAACGTAGTGTCTAATTGAACAGTGTACGGAGAAGTATTATAGATCTCCACTTCTCTGATATTACCTTTGGCGTAATAAGAGATGTCAAAATCAAGCGACTTAACCGTTTTACCAATCAGCCGATACGATTTTAATATTTCAATTTCATTATAAATATTTTTATCAGGCTGTAATTTATATTCTGCTAATATTTCACCAGAAAGCTGATTCTTTTGTTCTTTTATTAAAACGGTAGTTTTTACATTGTACAAGGGCTTGTCGTATTTGACATACAGTTTACCTAGCGTAATAAAAAGTGCGCAGGAAATAAAAAATAAATACCAATACCTAAATACCACTTTGACTACACCGTAGTAATCAAAAGAAGCTTTCTGGATAAGATTATTTGGATTGATCAATGTGGTTCAATTAAATTTTAACGTTGGTAATAATTCAGCAAGACAATAATGAATGTCAGAGCAGACAATGCCAGTGCAATATTAGCACTATTGCTTCTGAGCACTTTAGCTCTTAATGGCTCTATGTAAAGTACATCATTCGGTTGGAGGTAATAATACTTAGAATCTATAAGAGACATACCAGAGATGTCTAATTTAACTACTGTCACCTTATCGCCGTCTTTACGAATTAATTTAACTTTCTTTTTATCCCCTACATCTGTTACGTCCCCAGCATAACCTATAGCTTGATAAACATTCAGATTACTGTTGTTGATCAATTCTTTTGTTCCTGGCGCTGTAACCTCCCCTAAAATGGTGATTCGGAAAAATCCTAATTTAGTGGTTACCGAGGCATAGTTAATAAACTGTGACAGTTTCTCTCCGATCGTATCATTCAACTGGTAACAGGTTAATCCCTTAGAGTATACTTTCCCGATAAGAGGAATATCTATGTTGCCATTTTGATCGATAATATAACCTCCTAAATAAGATCCTGCAGCACTTGATACTCCACCGGAATTACTCGCACTGTTTTGAAATCTTTTATTGAAAATTTCTACTTCACTGCTTCCCACATTACTGCTTACTTTAATATCCAGTACATCTCCCACCTGTAAGGCATAATCTTTCTGTATCGCATTAAGCTTTACCGTATCTGATGCTGTGGTTGGAGAAGGTATGAGGTAGCGGTAATCTTTATGCGTAACACAAGAAAAAGATATTAATACTAACAATACAAAAAAAGCAATACTGAATTTCATAATCTTATTGTCAATCTTTTTTATCCTATACACATCTCTCATGTATAGTCATCCATTTATAATGATCGTATTATTTAACTGTAAAGACACGAAGTGTGCAGACATCGTATTTCTGAGTCTGAAAAGATTTTTACTGTATTACTAGAAACACACGTTTCTTAACAAGAGCTAAGATATTAAAAAAATGACAATATAGCGATTTAAAGAACTTTTTAGTAGTATCAAAAGGAATCAACATCTCAAGCTGTTTTCTCCTTATGCATCATCTCTTATTGATACAACACATCTTTGTTATTATCCAACAACTCAAACTTAGATGAATTACTGACAAACTCTGGAACCAGTTTCTTCATTACCCTGACCATTTCGAACTCATTCAATTGGTAATTCAATTCGATTGCTCTTTCTAATTCCGCTTTCAACATGCCATGGTCTACATTTCTAACCTGGGCAATCATGATCTTAGGATGATGAGTAGGCACTGTTGTTTCTTTGTTGTTTAACAATTCTTCATACAGCTTTTCTCCATCACGCAAGCCGGTATATTCGATTTTAATATCTGTGTCTGGGCTTAAACCCGACAACTTGATCATCTTGCGAGCCAGGTCGATGATCTTCACCGATTCACCCATATCGAAAATAAAGATCTCCCCTCCTAATCCCATGACACCAGCTTCCATGACCAATTGGCAAGCTTCCGGGATAGTCATGAAATAGCGTGTAATATCAGGGTGGGTAACCGTAATAGGACCACCCTGGCTAATTTGCTTTTTAAATAAAGGAATCACTGATCCATTAGAGCCCAATACATTTCCGAAACGAGTGGTAATAAACTGCGTGGATTCAAGGCCCTGCTTCTTCAGGTGCATGTCTAATGATTGCACATACATTTCCGCAATGCGTTTAGAAGCACCCATGACATTGGTAGGGTTTACCGCTTTATCGGTAGACACCATCACAAACTTAGCTATTTTATATTTTACAGAAAGATCCGCTAATATTTTGGTTCCTTTAATATTGCAACGCAAAGCTTCCCGCGGGTTCTGCTCCATTAAAGGAACGTGCTTGTAGGCTGCTGCGTGAAAAACAATATTCGGAGAATGTTTAGAAAATATTTCATTCATCGCCTGTTCATTGGACACATCGGCAATGTGTATTTGATAATCTGTTTTCGCTCCCACCACTTTATCCATGAGGCCTATGATTTCATGCTCCAGTTCAAAGAGCCCTGTTTCGGACTGATCGACCAGGATCAACTTTCTACCCGCACAATAAAGTGATTGAATAACCAGCTCTCGTCCTATAGAACCGGCAGCACCCGTAATCATAATCACTTTGCCTTCTAATTCTTTTCTAATCTTCCCCTTACCCAATCGGATGGCTTCTCTACCCAATAAGTCTTCGATCTTGACTTCCTTAATTTGACCTGCCGTTAATTCTCCATTGATCCATTGATCAACTGGAGGAATGGTTTTTACAGAAAGATTTAATGCCAGACATTGATCGATGATTTCACGTTTACGCTGAGGCTTGATCTTTTGAATGGAAATGATGGCTTCTACAATGCCTTTCTTTTTAAGAAAAGCAGAATCTAATACCTCTTTGGATGAATATACGGGAATACCTTCTATGGATTTACCTTTGATGCTGCGGTTGTCATCTACAAAGCCTATCACTTTATATAATCCGCTTTGTGTAAGGGAATGGTGTGTGAGTAAACCTAGTTTTCCTGCACCATAGACCAATACATTTTTTCTCAGTGATTGTTTGGATTCTGTTAATTCGAAATAGGCGGTTTTGAAAATAAAACGACTAACCACCAACACGAACGTCGCAATCAAAAAATGGATAATCAAAAAAGAAATGGAAATGTATTGTAGGTAATAGTAATTAAAATAATCGGCGGCTGTAACGATGAAGGTAAGTGCGAAGACCGCAAATGTATTGGCCTTCAAGATGCGCCAGATATCCGCGATGCTTGTATGCCTGATGATTCCGAAATAAGATTTATGAATGAAAAAGGCAATCGAATAAACAAAAACAATAGTAGGTAAAGCGAAATACACATCATAGCCGCTGATCCGTTCCAATTTAAAGTTGGCGCGAACACCGATAGCCAATAAAATAGAACATGAAACCAGAAAAATATCTATACCCAATACAAGCCAGCGCGAAACGAAATTTCGTTTAAGCCTTAGGAAAAACAGCTTACCTAGTGTCATGGACATCTCTTTAATTAAATCTTTAATGCGTAAAATTACTTTAAATATATCTAAAATGACCATTTTGAACGCTAAAAACCCAAATTAAAGACTGAATTGTCTCGTTTATCGTTTTTTAGAGCAGCTTTATCGGACAAGGTTTAATGTTTTGAACACACTGATGATTCTGTTTTTTTCCTCTTCACTTATATTTGTGTCAGAGGGCAAACATAAGCCCTGCTCGAACAATTTTTCTGATAAATGATCACCGTAGTAGCTAGATCCCTGAAAAACAGGCTGTAAATGCATCGGTTTCCAAAGCGGTCTTGATTCAATATTTTCCTTTTCTAAGGCCAGCCTGATGTCTTCCCTGGTTAATCCATTGGTTTGGGCAGGATTTACCAAAATGCAGGTCAACCAGCGGTTAGAGAAAAAACCTTTCGGCTCTTCTAAAAAGGATATTCCAGGTACGTTAGCCAATTGCATTTCATACCACTTGTACAAAGAGCGTTTTTGTGCGACTCTCTGATCAAGCACCAACATTTGACCACGTCCAATACCAGCACAAATGTTACTCATGCGGTAATTATACCCTATTTCAGAATGCTGGTAATGAGGAGCGGGGTCTCTTGCCTGTGTAGCCAGAAAGCGCGCTTTTTCGATCTTTGTCTTATCATTAGAAATAAGCGCCCCACCTCCAGAAGTGGTAATGATTTTATTGCCATTGAAAGACAAAA
>JACMQM010000037.1 GCA_014376985.1 Cytophagaceae bacterium
GTGGTGTTTTGTTGTAAGGCTCTTCCGTAAGCGCCGAACTTTACTTTGTCATTGTCCTGAGCGAAAACCGCGTGAGCACTGACAAGCACAAAAAACAGGAGTATAAATTTCTTACTCATTGTATCTATATTTTTTTTTGTAATAATCATTAGAAGAACATTTTTAATTCAACGGTAGCTTCGTTACCACTAAACTTTTCAGCACCTACACTTACTGGCACGGTCTCATTAGGGAAAAGTTTAGCGGGATCGGCTGGGAAACTTTTGTCTTCAAAAGTAAACCAACGGTGTCTGAAATATAAGGTAGTAGATTGGCTAAACGAATAATCGAAACCATAACCTACCGCTTTACCCACTTGATTTCTGGGTAAGCCTGTTACCGGGCTAATATCTGTAAATTGATTGCCTTTGATGTATTCCAAACCACCGTATAAAGCCAATACAAAATCAGGGGTAATATTGTAATACACATCCAGTTCGTGAAACTGTGCTCTGATATAAGCCTGGTCATCAAACTTAGGCACAGCTGACAGACTGCTTTGTGCAGAGCTGAATGTCCCTAAATAGAACATGTAAAAATCGCGGTTGAAGATTTTGTTTTTGAATTTCACCTGGACATCCAATGCATTAAAATACTTCTTATGCGCTGGCGTACCATCCGAGTTACGATCTGTGATATTGACTCTCTCTGCTACACCTCTGTAATATGCGGTAATTCTTCTTTGAGGACCGTAAGCTCCGTTCACAGGGAAATAATTAGGTAATCTTTGCCACACCAGGTTATTTACGCGGTGAGAGAAAAACATATAATTACTACTGTCCAGCTTATCCATCTCTGCAGAAATTTGAGTACCTGTAGTAAAAGTAAATTTCCAAACTTTTATGGAAGTCAAATTGATAGCTACTCCTCTTCTATTGTTAGAAAGATCTCCAACATTTTCTAAAGACGGTCCGAAGGGGGTTAACAAACCATTAGTGGATCCACCGTAACCTGTGTTGACCTGGCTCACAGTAGCATTGTTAAAATTGGCCACGTTACTGGTGAAGTTTTTCCCAATCTGATAGTAACGCAATGCTATAGGAATACCGATTAATTTTTTAGGAATGGTCAAATCAGCCATGAAGGCTTCGCTCCATGCTTCCGGTACCGTTGGACTTACATATCTTCCCGCTCCTACTTCTCCACTTAAAGTAAATCCTTTAAAGTTGACCGAATATTCAGACGTATAAATATTCCATTGAATATCTGCTGATTTCTGATTGACACTGTCTGAACGCTGAAATGAGTTGAACGTATTCAAGCTGATGTAATTTCCGCTCTTGAAATTTTTCTTAATACGAGCACCAATATTAGCGGTTGGTCTTGCTATGTGAATACGGTCAATTCCACCATTCGGTGCCGTCTTACCGTAGAAGAAATCAACATTAGTATTGATCGCCGGGATAAAACCGTTCAACACATATCCTTTAAAGGCTTGTGTTCCGAAACGAGCATCCTGGTTAATAGTACCGCTGTAATAATAACTTGCATAACGAGTCTTCACGTTGCCACCTGCACCTGGATCCCAAGGTCTTCTTTCGAAAACAGAATAACGATTGAAGGCTACGTTTGCTCCAAATGTAAAAGGAGTAATAGCAAGGAATTCAATACCACCCGCCTTCATGTTAAATGTGCCCAGTTTAGTTTTGAAACTACCTCTTAATACCACCGTAAAATAAGGAGATACAGCTCCGTTTCTTCCATATCCAGGTCCCTGGTAAACGAAGAAAGGATTACCTGCACTGATGTCTGCACCAAAACTGGTATTAGGTGTCATATTACCACTAAAATACAACATCAAGAGAGGATCTATTTGCGCTTCTCCTACACGTATAACATGATTAGGACTATATCCTCCGTAATTGTTGGTCATGTTGCGGTTGTAAAAATAACCTCTGTAAAAACCGCCTACTGTCAAACCGTTTAAATAATTTTTGAACAGGGGTTGGACTACCGGATTACTAATTCCTTCGTCTGCTTTGTCGACCGAAAATAAAGTTCCTACACGAGGAAGTTTAATCGGAACTTTTTTGAATGTCATCGCTGGACTCGCTTCTGATTCTTCGCCTTGTGCAAATACAGCACTGTTAAGCGAGCTCATTAGACCGAGAGCTAACATAAAAAACCATTTCCTATGGACTCTTTTGTACATTTAATATAAGCCTTACTTGTTAATGACTAATTTTAGTTGTCAGTGGTTAGTTGTCAGTGATCAGTTTATACTGTTCTCTTTAACTTTTTACTGTGCGTTGTTTTTTTGATAAACACGCACGTAATCTACGAACATGTATTTGGGAAAAATAGTGGATTCATCAGGGAGTCCGGGCCATTGTCCGCCGATGGCTAAATTCAGGATCATGTGAAACCTCTGATCAAACGGCCATTTGTGTGGCTCCAGGTCTTTTGTAGTTTTAGTTGCCATCAATGAATCGTCAACATACCAACGGATTTCATTTGGTTCCCATTCTACAGAGTACAAGCGGAACTGCGTAGATAAATCTCCTTGTTTTACATCCACACTTGTACCAGTATGTTTGTTATTTGGCCAGGCTTCTCCATAGTGTAAGGTACCTACCCATGTTTTAGGTTGGTGCCCCACACTCTCCATGATATCGATCTCACCGCTCAATGGCCATGCACCGTATGTCCAGTCTGTAGGCAGCATCCAGATGGCAGGCCATACACCTTGCTGAACAGGAGTTTTTGCTCTGATATCAAAACGACCATAGGTCCAGTCTGCTTTGAATTTGGTATTTAAACGCGCAGAAGTATAAAATTTACCTTTGTAATTTTGCTGCGCCGCTTTGATGACTAAGAAATCATCCTTTATGTAAGAATTCGCTTTTGAAGCGACATAAAATTGCATTTCATTATTTCCACCGCCGTCACCATTGATTTCGTGTGTCCACTTGGTAGTGTCTATTTCTGTACCGTTGAATTCGTCCGTCCAAGCCAGTTTCCAACCTTTACGATCGATGGCTCTTTTGTAGCCATTATTTTCCGTACTTGTTTCATCTAATTCTATATTCTCCGCCATGGGAGTATAGAGATCCGGTTGGTTAACCAATGTTACGCGTGAACATTGCGTCAATACAACCAATGATAAAATCAAATATGGCATTGGATATAAAATCCTCTTCATCGTTTCTACTTTTTCTTTTTAGTAAATTTGATTTCATCCAGGAACAATGTTCCTTCAGGCAGTGTAAAGAAAAGCATGGTGTTTACTCTTTTCAATTCGCCTCTTTTCAATTTAATCGTATGTTTTTTCCAGTCTTCACCGATCTCCACAAACGTATCCGTAAACATCGCTCCTTCTACTTTATCTAATTGACCTACGCCAATCTCTTGTATTAAATAAGCATCTTGGTTTGCACCGGGAATAGCTTTCGCATAAAATTCCAACTGATCGTATTCAGATAAATCAGGTAATACAGTCTTTTCATCTAATCCTACGTTCCATGTTCCTTTAAATTGAATGTGCAATCCCCTCCAACCTTCGATGCCATGACTGACCGTCATCTTGATGCATTTCTCTCCTTTGTAAGGACTTTCTTTCCAGGCATCATTCAACGCAATGCTTTTACCGTCTTTTTCTCCCATAAAACCGGTAGGAATACCGTGTACCCAAGAATCGCCATAAACATAGTAGTCTTCTACTTCCTGGGTTGCAGAGTTAATTTTGTAAGTAAAGGAAACCAACACCATGCAAAGCAACAGCAGAGCAGGACCGGTGAATCCTTTATTAAAAAAACGAAGTACTTGATTCATTGGTTTGTTTGTCTAGTTAAAAAACTAGCGGAATGTTTTGCACCCCGCTAGTCTGACTATTTTAAAAACTATCTTACTACCAACATCTGGCTTTTAGAAGGAGCTCCGTCAATGTTTGTTACCACAGAGTAGATTCCTTTTTTAAGTGTAGATACATCAAATGTAGAGCTGATGGTGCTTGTACGCTCTTCAGTGATCACTTTCACTTCTTGTCCCAACATGTCAACCAATGTAATTTTAACATCTGCAACAGATTTCAACTCACCAGTGATAGTAGTTGTACCATTTGAAGGGTTCGGGTATAAGTTAGCGTTTGCTACTGAAGTACTGTTTTCAATACCAGTTACTAACGGACTTCCAGCTGAAAAATTCTTCATGAACAATTCACCATTAGTAGTAATGTGTGAAGGGCAATTGTCATATTTAATAATAAATTTATCGATGTGAGTCAAATCCTGACCACTAACAATAAGTGTTGAAAAATCAATAGTAAAAGTTTGGTATGTTCCAGTAAGATTAACATTAACAGGAGTAGTTAAAGCAGTACTTGCTACACCAAATCCTTTTTCAAGCCAAACTTGGTAAGTTAAAGGAAGTGGATTGCCTGTAAACATACTTTTAAGATCAATCTTTAATTTTTGATTAGCAGTAGCACTTAAATTTAGAGCAGTGGTAAAAGTCATGATATCATAAACTCTTCCTGCTACAGATTGTCCCCAACCAAATTTTAATTCATTTACTAGGGATTCATCCCAGCCTCCGCCACCATTTTCACTAGAATAATCGCACACAGGATAGTAAGCTCCCCAAGTTATGCCAGTCGGTGCAACAGCGTCGCAATCATAGGTAAAACCTGTATTTCCAGAAGCCTGAACATATCCTTGTCCAAAAGAAGTAGCTGAAGCCATTAAAACTGCAGCTATTGTAAGTAAACCTTTTTTCATAGTTGTTATCGTTTAGTTTAAAGTTGATTATTAGAATTGAAATTAAAGCTTTTTGTGTTGTAACATTACATTAAATCATTGTTATTTATTCTAAAATATAAATGCCCAGTTATTTATATCCCTTCATTCGCCCTTTAAATAATCATATTATTATTCGATACGAATATCATGCTGCTAAGTTGTGCGAGTTTTATTTAAAAAACAA
>JACMQM010000313.1 GCA_014376985.1 Cytophagaceae bacterium
AAATAATCATTCACAACTATAATTTATCACTATGACCACATCTAACAATTCTAATTTGCTAGACAGTGAAGAAGAAGAAATAGCAAAGTCAAAACCTTCTTCTCTTCGCTTTGTAGAATTAGTTCTAGGCGCATTGATTATAATTGGCACAACATTGTCGTTATTTCTCATTCCTGGCAGCGGTCCGGTGATCGTATTGTCGGCCAGCGTGCTCGTCCTAATGTATTTCTTTTTAGGCTTTGCCTTTTTCAACGGCATTCGACTTAGAAAAGTATTTAAAAGAACCAGTTATAAAGGAATCAAAACGAGCAAAATAATAGGCGCCATAGGAACAGGGATTGTCTTAAGCTTATGCCTGGTAGGCATCATGTTTAAATTAATGTTTTGGCCGGGACAACAACAGATGCTATTCTCAAGCCTTACGCTACTAGTTCCTGTTTTTGTGATAAGCATAGTAAAATATGCTCGTGCAAAGTCTCCTTACTATATAAACATCATGACTCGTTTATTTATCATCGGCGGATTGAGTCTAGTGCTTTATTATACGCGTTGGACTCATGTAAAATACAGAGATCATCCTACACTTATAAAAGCTTTTGATGATTACAATCAGAACCACACACCTGAGGGTTTACAAAGATTAAATGAGGAACGTGATAAAGCTATGAACGACGAAAAGTAATTGTTCTATAAATTAAACTCCGTACCATCCAACGTATACGTCTTCTGCGTAATACGCAGTTGATGCGTATTGAACACCTGTGAATTCGGCTCTACGCTTTTTGTCAGGAACACACTTCCTCCAATAATACTATTTTTCCCAATGACTGTATTACCACCCAAAATCGTAGTACGTGCATAAATGACCACATCGTCTTCCACTGTAGGATGTCGTTTGATGTCCGACATTTCTTTGGCGACAAACAAAGCGCCTAACGTGACACCCTGATAAATGATCACGTTATTTCCAATCACACTTGTCTCACCAATCACGACACCTGTTGCGTGATCGATCATGAAGGGTACACCAATCGTTGCGTTGGGATGAATGTCTACTCCTGTTTTACCGTGTGCGTATTCACTGATGATCCGTGGCAATACCGGCACGTTTAAGCGAGTCAACTTATTCGCTATTCTATACACTGCAATCGCATAAAATCCGGGATACGAAACAATCACCTCATTGACACTGGTGGCTGCAGGATCGTATTCATAAGTTTTGGTAGCATCCAATCTTAGGTTTTCATAGATCGCTCCTAACGAATCATAAAATGCTTCGACAATAGCCTCGATATCTGTTGTTTTAGGATCCAGGTAACTCAGCAAAATATTTTCCAGGTCAATCTGATTTTTTTTCAGAATACCTTCATAGGAAGATTGCTTAGGCAAATGATTGCTTGGAAATAAAAACTGAACCAAATCCGTCAGCCAGCTGATTGCTTCCTGTGAAGAGGGTGTTGCCTCCCACTCCGCCGTATGCGTTTTGCGAAGAAGATTAATAAGTGGCTGTGTGCTGTGGTTCTTCATAGCTTTTAAATCAACGATCGAAACGGATAACCTATTGGTTCAAACGAACAACTCTTTCTTTACTTACGTTAGGGATTGAGCCGTTGTCTGAGCTCTTCACGCTTTTTCTGCGTGAAAGCGAGTGGCGAAAGCCCGGCCCGGAGGGAACGCCCTAACGACATTCGCATAACTATTTTTTATTATTTTGTTCATCATAAAACATTCCTTACTTCACTTTCAAATGACCTTTTTTCAATCGGTGTAATGTATCTACTAACACATCGATATCCTGACAAGTATTGTAGAAAGCCAAAGAAGGTCTTACTGTTGCTTCCAAACCAAAGCGTCTCAAGATAGGTTGAGCGCAATGATGTCCTGAGCGCACCGCGATACCATTTTGGTTTAAAGCAGCACCCACTTCTTCCGTGCGGAAACCATCGAGTACAAAAGACAAAACACTAGCTTTTTCTTTTGCTGTACCGATTAATCTTAAACCAGGAACGTCCTTCATCAAACGTGTCGCGTAAACCAATAGGTAATGTTCGTATTGATTGATGGCATCGATACCGTAACGATTCACATAATCGATTGCAGCACCCAGACCTACTGCATCCGCAATGTTTCCGGTGCCTGCTTCAAATCTTCCTGGAGCATCGTGGTATTGAGTATGTTCAAAGGTTACATCTTTGATCATGTTTCCTCCGCCCTGCCAAGGTTGTGTTTCGTTGAGCAAATCTTCTTTGCCGTACAATACACCAATACCAGTAGGACCAAATACTTTATGGCCAGAAAATACAAACCAATCACAATTCAAGTCACGCACATCCGCACGCAAGTGAGAAACAGACTGTGCACCATCTACCAATACTTTCGCCCCTGCTTGTTGTCCCATCGCTACCATTTGTTTAGCAGGTGTTATCGTTCCCAATGCGTTTGATACTTGTGTGAAGGACACCAGTTTCGTTCTTGGCGTCAATAACTTTGCATATTCGTCCAAGATCACTTGTCCATCATCGTCTACCGGAATGACTTTTATCTTCAAGTCTTTCTTTGCAGCCAGCTGTTGCCAGGGAACAATGTTGGCGTGGTGTTCCAGGTGACTGATAATAATTTCATCACCGGCACGTAAGTTTTGTTCTCCCCAGCTTTTAGCGACTAAGTTGATGGCTTCCGTTGTACCGCGAACAAAAACAATTTCATTGATCGAAGCCGCATTGATAAACGTTTGTATTTTTTGACGGGCACCTTCGTAAGCATCCGTGGCGCGCGCCGACAATTCATGTGCTGCACGGTGGATGTTGGAATTTTCATGCTCGTAAAAATATATTATGCGATCAATCACCGATTTCGGTTTCTGTGTCGTTGCTGCATTATGCAACCAAATCAAAGGACGACCATTGACACGTTCCTGAAGAATAGGAAAATCTTTCTTCACGAGATTGAAATCAATGGATGGTTTTGCAACGATGTCGTGTTGGCTTTCATTGGAGAACGGCTTCACAGAAGGTTGAAAGTGTTCGTGACCAAATTGCGCCACAGGATTACCTGTGATAAAATAATACTGCGCATCACCCAAACCCAAAGGCAATGTAATAGGAATCTGAGGAATCGAATGAAAAGAACTTAATGATCCCAATGCATTGATTTGACCCATATCAAATGGTTGTTCGGAAGCATAAGGAATTTCTTCGCGTGCAAAATCTTTTTGTATAACAGAAGGAGAAATGCCGACGCCACCCAAAGATTGCGGGATACGCCCACTGCCTGCTTCCTGCGAACTAGGTAAATGATGATCTCCCAAATGAAACACATTCCCATTTGTTATTGCTGAAGGAGAAACGCCACTCCCCGCTGCAGACTTAGGTATCTGACCTGCGGTAAAATGAGGATCCGGCAAACTTGTTTGCGGTTCATTGACATTAAACGGACCTTGCTGATTTCCCAACGCATCGTAGTGCTGCAATTTTCTTACTTGTTCCGGAAAAATACCCTGCGATGGTAAACCACCAGGAAGCGCTGAGAAGAGCTCGTTGGCTAGTTGTTCCAATGCTGACACATCAGGCAAACCGTTTTGATTAATACTTGTACTCATGATACTTTTCTACGTCTACATCTTCCAATACAGCAATGGCATCGTCTACCAGAACAGCCAATGAACAATACAGAGAGACCAGGTAAGAAGCGATAGCTTTATCGTTGATGCCCATGAAACGAACAGACAATCCCGGAGACTGTTCGCCTGGAAGACCTGGTTGGTAAAGACCTACAACACCTTGACGACTTTCTCCCGTACGAAGCAATAGAATACAAGTTTTACCATTGACGATTTGTACTTTGTCGGAAGGAATTAAAGGAATACCTCTCCAGGTCATGAACTGTGAACCGAACAAAGAAACAGTTGGAGGAGGTACACCTTTACGTGTACACTCACGGCCGAAAGCGGCGATGGCTAAAGGATGCAACAAAAAGAAACCAGGCTCTTTCCACACTTTAGTAATCAAAGCATCCAAGTCATCTGGTGTAGGTGCACCTGTGCGTGTTGTGATACGTTGTGAAGGAGCGATGCTCGATAGCAAACCATATTCTTTATTATTGATCAATTCACTTTCCTGACGTTCTTTGATACTTTCGATTGTCAGACGTAATTGTTCACTGATTTGATTGTAAGGTTTGCTATACAAATCCGATACACGGGTATGAACATCCAGTACAGTATTCACTGCGCTCAAATTATACTCTCTTGGATTTTCTACATAGTTTACAAACGTATGTGGCAGTTCGCGTTCGTCTCGACCGGAACAATCTACTTCTACATTGGTATCTTCCGTTACTTTGTTTAGACGGTATACACCGGATTCAACAGGAATCCAATTCAACAAATGCGTCAACCAACGTGGGGAGATGGTGATCATTTGCGGTACGGTACGTGTAGCGATGGCTAACTGCCTGGCGGCTAAATCACCCAGTGCAGTTTGTTTGTTCTTCAATTCAGACATGTGCTTGTTGATTAAAAATTAGAATTTTGGACAATGATCTTAAAGATAGGCATTATTCATGCGACCGATATAAGTTCAATTTAGTTAAATTCTACTAAACCTATAGGATTAATATGGTTTAATTATAAAAATATTGCCAATAAAATTCTATCAACACCATCGGATAAGTCGTAAAATAAAATCTTAGGTAATTTTCTCATATATAGATCAATACAAATCATGTAATCGGATTAAAGTAATATTCTCTATCTACTTCCTTATTAAGCATCTTTAAATGATGCAATAATCTTCTGACCTAAAAAAGACTTTATACGGTTCAAATTCCATCCAATCATCTGGAATCATACCACAAGAAAAAGAGAGAGTTGCACCAACAACATTTTGTGTTTCTCGCAAATTTCCAAATATACTTCCGTACGCTAGTAATGAGAGAGAAGAATTGTATCGACTTTCATGCTTCATACAATTTAACAACCTCTGAAAGTGCCTTCATTATTGGGACACAGGTTACTCTCTAAAAAAATAATATGCGTGAAAGCAGCTAATAGTATTCTGTAAAGTGTATTTTTGGTTCCACTACATTATGCTCAGTTATGACAAACAACTCTATCATTTACCAAATAGATGCTTTTACTGATGAAGCGTTCAAAGGAAATCCAGCCGGAGTAATGTTCGTCGACGATACGGTAAGTGAATCCTGGATGCAGCAAATGGCGGCAGAAATGAACGTGTCTGAAACCGCTTATGTCATTCCAAGAGGGGATGCATTTGACATCCGTTACTTTACGCCTGCAGTGGAAATCCCTTTATGCGGACATGCGACCTTAGCCTCTGCCTACCTGCTTTATCAATTGGGCATAACTAAAGAAACCTCAACTATTCTTTTTCATGCAAAAGGCGGAGACCTGACCATTTCCAAAGCAGAAGATTGGATCAGTATGAATTTCCCTACTTACCCTATTCATAAAATAAATCAACCCGTGGCTTTTAAAGAGAGTCTCGGGTTTGAACCTTTGGAAACATATTCCAGCAGTTACGGATGGATCGTTGCTGTGGCGAATTCTGAAAAAGACATCTTGAATTGCCGACCTAATTTTGAACGCATGAAAGCGAATGGTTTGGGGCATGTCATGATTACGGCACAAGGTGAAACCGTTGATTTTGTTGTGCGCTGTTTTGCTCCTCATGCTGGTATCAATGAAGATCCGGTAACCGGTTCGGCTCAATGCGCGCTTGCTCCGCTGTGGCATTTGAAAACAGGCAAGACATACTTTAATGCTGTGCAATTATCACAACGCACGGGAGAATTAAAAGTAGAGTTGCTGAATGACCGCATAGAAATTAAGGGCAAATGCCGCACAGTTTTTAAAGCAGTGTTAGAAATATGAGCGGAAAATAAATCTTATTTTGTGAAGGGATTTCCCCTTTAAAATTTAACAAAAGTTACCCTATATCTAAACTTCTTGATTTTTGCAGCCAAATAAGTTCTTCTTTAGTTTGGCATATTTTTTCTACGATTACCGCTACATCAAACCAATAAAATCATGGGTACTACACAAGATCTTCAACACGTTGAAGCCATAAAAAAAATTCAGGAATTAGTCGAGGCTGCCAATGTTTGTCTTTTCGCAACTGAACTTACACGCGCTCCACTTTCTGTAAGACCGATGAGCACATCTAAAGTAGATGATGAAGGTGCTATCTGGTTTTTCAGTAAAAAAGATTCTGAAAAAAACGAGCACATTCAGGAAGACGATCAGGTACAACTGCTTTACTCTAACAACGGTTCTTCGGAATACCTTTCCCTTTATGGATATGCTGAAATTGTACGTGACCGTAATAAAATCGAAGAGCTTTGGACACCAATCGCCAAAGCATGGTTCAAAGGAGGAATAGAAGATCCATCCATCACACTTATAAAAGTCACTCCAAAAGAGGGTCACTATTGGGATACCAAAAATGGAAAAGTAATTTCTCTGATAAAAATTGCGGCAAGCGTGCTGACAGGTAAAACCAGCGACGATGGTGTAGAAGGCAAAGTAGAGAATATGACAAGTTACTCGCCTGATTTCGTGCGTTCGCATAAAAAATAAGTTTATTAGAGGCATACCCAAAACAGAGTATGCCTCTATAAACTTTATAAAATTCTTTCAGAATTGTTACATATTTTTATCGAAAAGCTTGTATTTAAATGAATAGTTCTATCTTTGATATTCATCATTATTTACTATTTCTTCAGCCATGAATCAAAGTTATTTGACTAAAAACATTTTTATTGCTGACGACGATAGCGATGACTTGATCTTGTTTGAAGATGCTCTTCGCGAAATCTCTAAAGACAGCCGCCTTACGAAGGCCAAAGATGGTCGGCAATTAATGCAAATCCTTCACACGATTGTTCCTCCCCCTCCGGATGTTATTTTCTTAGATTTAAACATGCCTCTTAAAAATGGTTTTGAATGCCTGAATGAAATAAAACACAGCTCAAAACTTAAAAATATACCTGTTGTTATTTTCTCCACTTCTGATCAGCCGGAAGCGGTGAACCGGGTATACGAGCAAGGTGCTCATCATTTTTTAAAAAAACCCAGTTCATTTCCTTTGTTGAAACAAGCTATACAAAAAGTATTGGCAATTGATTGGGCAGAGAACGTTGCACAACCTACTAAAGATAAATTTGTACTGTACGTATAATCATTAATCGTATGCAAATAGAGACCACTCCCAATATAAAGGAACAATTTTTATCAGGTGGTGGAGAAATGGGTCAGTTAACCCGTGAAAAAGATTGGAGCGAGACCGTCTTAGGACCTACTTCTCAATGGCCACAAAGTCTTCGTACCACATTAAGTATTCTACTTTCTTCCAAGTTTCCGATGTTCCTTTTTTGGGGACCCGAACTCATCCAGTTTTATAACGACGCATACAGACCCAGTCTCGGTAAAGATGGAAAACATCCGACGGCTCTTGGTCAAAGAGGAGAAGAGTGTTGGAAAGAAATCTGGCATTACATTGGACCTATCATTGACCGTGTAAGAGCTGGCGGCGAAGCCAGTTGGGATGAAGATAAATTGCTGCCGATTTACCGCAACGGCAAGATGGAAGATGTGTACTGGACTTTCAGTTACAGTCCCGTAAAGGGTGAGAGTGGAAATGTGAATGGTGTGTTGGTTGTTTGCAACGAAACCACAAAACAGATTCATACAACAAAAAAACTTGAAGTCATTGACAAGAAATTTCGTAATACAGTAAAACAAGCACCGGTAGGTATTGTCATCGTACGTGGTGCTGACTTTACTGTGGAGCTCGCCAATGATGCGTATTTGCAATTAGTGGACCGTACCGAAGAACAATTTGTCGGCAAACCAATATTAGAATCTTTACCAGAAGTTATTGAAACGATAGAGCCCTTGCTGCAAGCGGTCATCGACACCGGAGTTCCTTTTCATGGGTATGAAGTAAAAATACCTGTCAATAGATTTGGCAAACAAGATGAAGGCTATTTCAATCTTGTTTATCATCCGTTAAGAGATGAAAACGGAGAGATCAATGGCATTATGGCCGTGGTAACCGATGTTACTCAGCAAGTAGAAAGTAAATTTGCTTTACAAGAAAGCGAAAAACAATTCAGAAATCTGGTGACACAGTCACCAATTCCCATGGCTATTTTTAGAGGATCTGAATTTGTGATTGAAATGGGGAATGAAGTGATGCTAAAAACCTTATGGCACAAACAAGCAGAAGAAGTAGTCGGGAAAAAGCTATTGGATATTTTCCCTGAATTAATTGATCAAAAATTTCCTGCATTATTAAGTCATGTTTGGAACACCGGTGAATCTTACAAAGAATCAGAAGCACTGGCCATACTCAGCACACCAGAGGGTTTGAAAAAATATTACCTGGACTTTGAATATGCCCCATTAAAAGAATTGAATCCGAAAACTTCAGGAATCATGGTGACTGTAGTGGATGTTACTGAAAAAGTAGAAGCAAGACAAGTCATTAAAGATTCGGCAGAACGTTTAAAGTTAGCTACTGAAGGTGCGAAAATTGCTACCTGGGATCTTGATTTGAAATCGAGAGAACTTATTTATTCCGGCCTATTGACAAAAATTTTCGGATACGAAGAAAATCACAAAATCACGCATCAAGAATTGCGTGATCAAATTCATCCTGAAGATATTGATATCCTAAAAAAAGCATACGAAGTAGCTCTCGACAATAGCAATTATCAATATGAAGCTAGAATTATTCTTCCCAACCAATCCATTCGTTGGATAAAAACTATGGGGAAAATATTTTATGATAACGAAAACAATCCACATCGTATGCTGGGTACGATAATGGATATATCTGAAAGAAAACGATCTG
The DNA here is from genome assembly GCA_014376985.1 of Cytophagaceae bacterium. GTDB lineage: Bacteria > Bacteroidota > Bacteroidia > Cytophagales > Cytophagaceae > JACMQM01. The sequence continues at coordinate 8,874 of JACMQM010000313.1, forward strand.
CTCAAATTCTGGAACGCAGTGAAAAGAAATTTCGCACACTAGCCGATTCCATCCCGCAGTTCATTTGGACAGGCGATCCGGAAGGTAATCTAAATTACTTTAGTCAATCAGTCTATGACTATTCTGGATTAAATGCTAAAGAAATAGAGGAAAAAGGATGGATTGAAATCGTACATGCAGACGATAAAGAAGAAAACATAAACCGGTGGCGTGAATCCATATGCACAGGTAATTCTTTTGTTTTCGAACACCGCTTTCGTAGGTATGATGGGGAGTACCGTTGGCAGATGAGTAGGGCTATTCCGCAAAAAGATGAAGAAGGAAAAATTCTTATGTGGGTAGGTACGAGTACAGACATTCATGATCGTAAATTATTTATAGATGAGTTGGAGCAAAATGTACGCGAGCGTACCAAACAGTTGTCTAAACTCAATGCAGATCTTATCAAATCAAACGATGATCTGGCGCAATTCGCTTATGTAGCCAGCCACGACTTGCAAGAACCACTGCGTAAAATACAAATCTTTACGACACGCATTATAGACGTTGAGAATGAAAAACTCAGTGATAAAGGCAAGGATTACTTTGCCCGCATACAATCTTCTTCGCGTAGAATGCAGCAACTGATACTTGATCTCTTATCATACTCCCGGGTAAATGCCGGTAAAAATTTATTCGAACCTACCGATCTTAATAAAATTTTAGAATTGGTCAAAGAAAATATGAAAGAAATACTGGAGCATAAAAAAGCTCAAATTATTTCTTCAGACCTTCCTAAAGCATTGATCATCCCCTTTCAATTTGAACAACTGCTTACTAATTTAATCAGCAATGCGCTAAAGTTTTCAAAGACTGCCGAAGTGCCTGTCATCACAGTTAAAGCAGAGGCTGCTCATCGCAAAGAAATGGATGGCTCTACTACTGATCAAGAAGTGTATTACCACCATTTGTCTCTTAAGGATAACGGCATTGGATTTGATCCGCAATACCGTGAAAAGATTTTTCAGGTATTTCAACGACTTCATGGAAAAGATGAATACGAAGGCACAGGCATCGGGCTTTCTATTGTAAAAAAAATCGTTGATAACCATAATGGAATTATTACTGTAGAAACTGAAATAGGCACAGGAACTACTTTCCATATTTATATTCCTTTTGTTCAGTAAACACAAAGGGCCAGCTAACTGGCCCTTTGTGTTTACTGAACATTTCCTCAATTAAGCAGGAACTTTTCTAAATGCTTCACGCTCCCAAACTCTGTGTTTGGCAATGGCTTGAATAAAATCTTTTGCCGGACGGTCCAACACGATTCCCGTGGAAGGATCTACTTTTTTATCACCATCAAATTCTTTAGCTACTGCTGTTGCTTTCAGCAAATCTATACCTTGTGCGTCTGCAGCAATAGCTTTGCAGTGCCTGTAAGCTTCATTGATAAAATGAATAGCGTCTGGCTCGTCAAGCAATGCAGCTAAACTTTTTTGTCCACCGGGTACATACACGGCGTCAAACAATACAGAAGCAGCAGTTAGAAAACTTTGATTAACCTTAAATTGCGCTTTGATTCCCTTTATCGTTCCTAACTTTGGAGCAATGATTTGTACCGTAGCTCCTCCAGCTTCTAGTGCAGATCTCATTTTTACTAACGCGTCTTCGTCTACTCCATTTGCTGCAAGTACAGCAATTTGTCTACTCTTAATAGTATTCTTAACAGTAGTAGTCATACTTAATGCAGTAGAAACTTTAATGGAAGATTCGAAAGGAAAGGGTTGAAACTTCTTCGGATTGCCATCAGCTGGTATACTATGATTCATAGGCATTTCAGGATTCTTAGGCACTACCATACCTAACGCATCCGCTACATCGGTTGCTAATGTTCTGTCTACTTGAGACAACAAACCTAACATGCGTTGACGAATATTTTCATCATTGACTTTACCCAATTCAAAACGCAAAGCATCGGTCAGGTGATTTCTTTCTGCCGGATTCTGACTGTTTAAAAACAAACGCGCCTGACTAAAGTGATCGAAGAAACTTTGACTTCTCGCTCTTATCTTTTTCGCATCAATGCGTTCATTGTAAGAAGTAAATCCACCTTCTGCCGCTTTCGCCTGGAAGGGACAGCCTCCTGCAGTTGTATTCGGGCTATGGCTTGATTTTCCCTTATCAATTTGATGACGCATGTGTCCATCGCGTTGATTATTCTGCACCGGTACAATCGGTCGATTGATCGGAATCTCGTGAAAGTTCGGACTTCCTAAACGAGACAATTGTGTATCCGTATAAGAAAATAATCTTCCTTGCAATAAAGGATCATTTGTGAAATCAATACCCGGCACCAAGTGACCAGGATGGAAAGCGACTTGTTCTGTTTCAGCAAAGAAATTATCGGGGTTGCGATTTAACGTCATCTTGCCAATGATCTTCACAGGAACTAATTCCTCAGGAATTAATTTTGTCGGATCGAGTAAGTCAAATTCGAATTTGTGTTCGTCTTTTTCCGGTACAATCTGTACACCCAATTCCCACTCCGGGAAGGCGCCATTCTCAATGGCATCGTATAAATCTCTGCGATGAAAATCCGAATCTTTACCAGATATCTTTTGCGCTTCGTCCCAAGCTACTGAATGTACGCCCAACAAAGGCTTCCAATGAAACTTAACAAACACGGATTTTCCAGCAGCATTAACGAAACGGAAAGTATGTACACCAAAACCTTCCATCATCCGCAAACTCCGTGGAATAGCACGATCACTCATGGCCCACATGATCATGTGCATGCTTTCAGGCATCAAAGAAATAAAATCCCAGAAAGTATCGTGTGCTGATGCGGCTTGCGGAATTTCATTGTGCGGTTCAGGTTTGACAGCGTGAATCAAATCCGGAAACTTGATGGCATCCTGTATGAAGAAAACCGGCATATTGTTTCCTACCAAATCATAGTTGCCTTCTTCGGTATAAAACTTAACGGAGAAACCTCTCACGTCTCTTGCCAAATCAGAAGATCCGCGTGAGCCTGCTACTGTGCTGAAGCGCACGAATACAGGAGTCTTTGTACCGGGCATTTGAAGGAAACCCGCCTTTGTATATTCTGATACTGATTCGTACAATTCAAACACACCATGTGCCGCAGCACCGCGTGCATGTACAATACGTTCAGGAATTCTTTCATGATCAAAATGAGTAATCTTTTCTCGAAGAATAAAATCTTCCAGCAAAGTAGATCCTCTTTCACCCGATTTCAATGAATTTTGATCGTCATTGATTTTTAATCCCTGATCAGTTGTCATTAATTCGCCATCACTGGAGACAGTGTTTTTAGCTAGGTCCTCAGTTTTTGAATTGGTACCGGCATTTTTTACAGAATGTTTTTTTGCCATAAAAATATAGAGCTAAATGATTGTGGTATTATTGATTAAGCAGAAATTCTGTTTTGTTCTTCCATCGATAAAAAGTGCTGATGACCAATCGCTTTGACAAATTCTTTGGATGCGCGGTTAATGAAAATACCTTCCACAGTTCCTTTGTTCAATTCTGTTCCTGCAGCAGTTATGTAAAGAAGCTGTTCTCCTTCTCCGTCCACTGCGATTGGCTTGCTATTTTTATACGCGTCATTGAGGAATTTTATCACTCCAGCTTCTGTCTGCAAAGCAAAAATGCTGTCTTCTCCTCCTGGAACATAAACCGCATCAAAATCAATGGAGAAAGCTGTTAGGAAAATTTGGTCCACTTCAATTTTTTTTCCTTTTGAACTACAGATCGGACCTTGTTGTGTAGATACAATTTTTGTATGTAATCCTTTTTCTTCCAGCGCTGATTTCATCTTAAAAAGCGAGCTTTCATCCACCCCGTCTGCAGCTACTATAGCCACTTGCTTCTCTCTGTTCTCTACTCTTAATTGATTTTCCATAGCTGAAGTATTTCTCGTAATTACACAAAATTTATGCCCCTTATATTTAGCCTGATTCCACAGTTTCATGAGAAAATAGACTAGAAGAAAGGGATAAAAATCTACATTGTGAGGAAAAAAGCCTTTCGGTATATCCATTAATGCCTCTCATAGACTTCCTTATTTTCTGGACGTAATTTTGTGCAAAAGCATTTACAAGCCATTAATATAATATGAATTGACATGAAGAAGTCTAACAAAGGAACACAAGCACTTTTTGAAAAATTCTCTTCACGCGTCACAGAAGCTGCTGGTAGTACCTACGCTTTTGTCGGTGCTGTTTCCATTATATTATTATGGTTATGTTCAGGGCCTTTTTTCGATTATTCGGAAGTATGGCAATTGATCATTAATACCTCTACCACCATCATTACTTTCCTTATGGTATTTGTCATTCAAAAAGCACAAAATAAAGAATCTCTTTCTATACAATTAAAATTGAATGAACTTTTAGCTACGAATGAAATTGCCAGCAACCGTCTGGTTTGTGTGGAAGAATTGACAGAAGATGAAATGAAAGTTTTGCGCAAATTCTATAGCAAATTGTCAAATATGGCAAAGGAAGAAGGAAAAATCACAGAGTCCCATTCGATCGAAGAAGCAGAACAATTCCATGAAATAAAAAAAGAACGTACTCCCACACCTAAAAAACCAAAACAAACCACCAAATAGTTTATATTCAATTTTAAAATTCTTTCGCCTTTTATGGAAAACAGCAAACTGGTAAGCTTACCTATTTATTCTAAAATCGCACAAATCATTCTTGCTATACTGGCGCTCGGTTTTTTACTTTATATAGGAAGAGATATTTTAGTGCCTATTTTATTCGCGACTATCCTTGCCATTCTATTGAATCCTATCGTCAATTTTTTAACATCAAAAAAATTGAATCGTATCTTTGCTATTGTCTTGTCGTTGATTATTACAATGCTCCTAGTATTGGGAGTCTTATATTTTCTTGGATCACAATTGGCTTTGCTGAGCGATTCTTTTCCTTTATTCAAACAAAAATTTATAACGTTATTTCATGATACCACGCAATGGATTTCAACAACTTTTAACATCAGCAATCCTAAGATAGATGCCTGGATATCTAAGACACAGAAAGAAGGGTTGTCAAACGGTACAGCTTTCGTGGGTCAAACACTGGGAACCGTAGGCGGTATACTGGCGATGATGTTTTTACTGCCGGTTTATATTTTCATGATTTTACTCTACAAGTCTTTATTGATAAATTTCATTTACAAAGTATTTAAAAGCAGTTCTCATAAGGTAGTTGCTGAAATTTTAAAGGAAACAAAATCGCTTATACAAAGTTATCTGGTAGGTCTACTTATTGAAGCGGGCATTGTTGCAACTTTAAATTCTGTGGCATTGATGATCATTGGTGTTCCTTATGCTATCCTCATCGGAGTTATCGGAGCAATATTAAATATCATTCCTTATATCGGGGGATTAGTAGCCGTGACCATACCCATTGTTCTCGCTTTTGCTACTTTGAATCCTGTATCTGCTTTTTGGGTATTGATCGCCTACCTGATTGTTCAGTTTATAGACAATAATTTTCTTGTTCCGAAAATTGTAGCCAGTAAAGTAGAAGTCAATGCCCTGATCTCTATTATTGTGGTTTTAATCGGCGGAAGTCTTTGGGGAGTAGCCGGTATGTTTTTATCGATTCCTTTGACTGCCATATTAAAGGTAATCTTTGATCGCATAGAAGGTCTTGAAGCTTTCGGATTTCTGATTGGCGACGGACAACCAAGAACTACCAAAGGCAAAGAATAGTAAACTTATATTGGCAATGAAAGATCGTTTTTCTAACCATCCGGAAGACTATCAAAAACATCGACCATCTTATCCGGAAGAACTTTATATTTTCTTATTTACGCTTGTTGCGGAAAAACAAACAGCCTAGGATTGCGGTACTGGAAACGGTCAGGTAGCTGTAGCATTGGCGAAGTATATGGAACAAGTTTTCGCCACAGATCTAAGCGAAAAGCAATTGCAACACGCCCCTCGTGTATCGAATGTGACTTATGTAACAGAACGTGCTGAACAAACTTCTTTCCCTGATCAGTATTTCGATTTGATTACCGTTGCTCAAGCCATTCACTGGTTTGATTTTGATTTGTTCTACAAAGAAGTACAACGCACGCTGAAACGAAAAGGCATACTGGCTGTAATGGGTTATGGATTATTAAGAACAGAGTATTCTGTCAGCCGTATCATTGATCGATTTTATACCCAAATCATTGGATCTTATTGGGACAAAGAAAGAGTATACATCGATGAACACTACCAAACAATTCCTTTTCCTTTAGAAGAAATAACAGCTCCTTCTTTTCATAATATCGTCAAATGGAATTTATCTCAGTTGATGGGTTATTTAAACACCTGGTCTGCGGTACAACTTTATAAGAAAAAAAAGCAAGTCAATCCCTTGTCATTGATCGAGGATGAATTAACAAAAGCTTGGGGAGCGGCAAGCAACACTAAAACCATTACCTTTCCCGTCTTGCTAAGAATAGGAAAACTTAGAAACTAATCAGCTGAATCACACTTTGGGTTCTGACAGGTTCTTTCCGGCTTAAGAAAGCCAAATTGATGCAATCGCACCTGACCTTTGGTTAAAATATATTGAAGGAATTTTCTCTCAATATAATTTTCAGGGACATTTTTTTTCAAAGAGATGTTCCTAAAAATAAGTAATAGGAAAATCCGCTGACGCTACATTTGCTTCTAAATAATTTGTTAGGGAATCCAGATTAGAGAGATCCAGTTTCTTGGTCACAATAGCATTGGCTAAGTTTTCTATTTTCAAGATATATCCAGAGCAGGATTATTTGCTCGTTCCAAAGATGGCATTACACCTTTCGAAGAAGGGCCTAATCCTTTCTCTAAAATCCAAACCAAGAAAAATTATTTACGTCATGCTGCAGTAGCATTAAAGGGTGATACACTGCTTATATTTTACAGTCGTGCAGGTGATGCACCTGAACGCATTTTACTTTCTTATATTCCTTTGACGAAAGACTGGAATACCGGGACACCTGGAGCACCCATTACTATCGCTGAACCACAAACGAAAGAAGAAGGAGTAGAACAACTGGTAACCAAATCAGCTCCGGGACTATACTATGGAAAAGTCCGTGAACTAAGAGATCCTGCAGTATATGTAGAAAATAAGAAATGGTACATTCTCTATTCCATATCGGGAGAAAGTGATATTTCTATTGGAGAACTTAAAATAAAATAGTTGTTAGTTGTTAGTTGTTAGTTGTTAGTTGTTAGTTGTTAGTTATTAGTTATTAGTTATAAATAATTAGTTATAAATAATTTTAATGAACGTATTTAACATCATTTGATCTAAAAAGCATTTACCATGTCCATCACTATAAAATTATTTGCATCCTGTTTACTATTGACTAGCGTTTCTCTCTGGAGCTGCGATTCAAAGACAACAGAAACAGCACAAGACGATTCTCTTGCTACTTATTCTTCTAAAAAAGAACTGTGCTGCACCTCTAAAATACCTTCTCGTTTTAATACTGCAAAAAAACAGTCTTATTCAAACCAGTGGAGATCCGTCACATAAAGGGATGATCTGGGTTGCCGGTGGTTCCTTCGATATGGGCGGAGACAATAAGCAAGGCTCCGAAGACGAATACCCTAAACATAAAGTCACACTCAATGGTTATTGGATCGATGTCACGGAAGTAACAAATGCACAATTTGAAAAATTCGTAAAAGCAACGGGGTATGTTACCACAGCAGAAAAAAAACCGGATTGGGAAATCCTAAAAACGCAAGTCGAATCCGGTACACCGAAACCTGATGAAAGCTTATTGGTATCGGCATCTTTGGTATTTAGTGCACCTATACAAACCGTATCTTTGGAGGATTATAGCAGTTGGTGGAGTTGGAAAGAAGGCACCAGCTGGCAACATCCACACGGTGCAGGCAGCAGCATCAAAGGGAAAGAAAACTATCCCGCGGTGCACATTTCCTGGTACGATGCACAAGCATACTGTAATTGGGCCAACAAACGTTTACCCACAGAAGCGGAATGGGAATTTGCCGCACGCGGTGGTTTAAAAAACAACATCTATCCATGGGGAAATGAAGCGGTCAATAAAAGCAAAGTGAATTACTGGCAGGGAACTTTCCCGAATAAAAATACGGAAGAAGATAAGTTCTATTATACCGCACCTGTAAAATCTTATCCAGCTAATGGCTACGATTTGTATGACATGTCGGGAAATGTTTGGGGATGGTGTTCCGATTATTACAACAATACTTATTACACTACTTTGCTCAACGAACATCCTAAAGGTGTGGTAAATCCTATTGGGCCCGAAAAAAGTTTTGATCCACAAGAGCCTTATGCAAAAAAAAGAGTGATGCGCGGAGGATCTTTCTTATGCAACGACAGTTATTGTTCGGGCTACCGTGTAGCAAGAAGAATGAAGAGTACGGAAGATAGCGGAATGGAACACGTAGGATTTAGAGGTGTGAAGCAATAAGACTGCATATTTATCCCTTCAAATAAAGAAATATTTTAGATAGGTTATTGTGATAAATGACCGTCTTAATTAGGGCATTTCCCTCCTTCGTCGGGTCGGGCTTTCGCCACTCGCTTCCCGACTATGACAGCATGTCAAAATCAAGTGTTGATATCGGGAGAGCTCAGACAATGGCTCAATCCCTAATGCAGCGTCTGCGTTAGGGATCGAGCAGAAAGCCCGAAGCGCGTAGACTTGTGCGGTGGGCGGACTTGGAGCGAGAGCCCGACCGCCACTGCTACAATGGAGAAGTACTCGAAGATAGACTGGCGGTAACGCCCTATTCCATCGTAGCGATTTTTATAACTTCACATTACAATCCCTACCAATTCTTCCTATCCAAAAATTAAGCCCTTCAAGCATTATCTGTTAAACAATAGGCATAAAAAACCCGTTCGTTATACGAACGGGTTCAATGAGTATGAGACCAACAGACTTCTAAATGCCAAACATTGTCCACCACATTTTAACATTTATTCATCTACTGAGCCTCATCATCATTTCATGATCATCTCGCGGCAACCCTCTCCAAATCTACCTCTGGAAGTAATTGTCTTTCCGTTACTAAAGGAAAGGTATTATCTATAATTAATCCTAAACGAAAATGTTTGCTCAAAATATCGCTGTATGTAGACAAAATCAATCCACGTTCTGATTCGTCAAGATTTATCTTTAGCTTATTTAAGAACTCCCACAATGGCTCATAATATTTATGACCGGTATGTTTTTGAAATTCATCCAGCGTCAATCTATTGCCTTGCTTAGATAACAAATTTATTGCAATGAAAAAGTAAGAGTAGGGCAATTTACTACCTTGCAATACCGTACCGCTACGTAAAGTTGTTCTAAAGCGGCAATCCACGCATTGGAACTGTAGCTTAGACATCAACCAGTAGTGATGTTTTGACCCGCACTTCTTGCAAACTACACCTTTATTTAAACGATATTCCTTAAACGCCTCTATCGACAGTTCTTCGTTTTTATATACATATGTTAATCCTTGTGTGCTCATATTGACTGATGTTTGAATGAACGATGTACAAACTTAATCAAAATACTATAAATCCTATAGGATTAGTAGACTTTATTGGTGGTAAAGACCTCGATTTCATATTTTCTTAGAAAACCGGTGAAATTATTCCATAAACGCAGAAAGGGCGGCTTGTGTTAACACAAAATTATTATCCGCCTTTTTAATCCTGATTGATCCTCCCCTATTTCTCTTACGCTAATGGCTATCTACCTTATTCTACGGATTTTTCAGCGCGTATCTGGCCATCTATCCATAAAACAATAGTTAGTCCACCTTCATTGTAAACAAAAACTGGTAGGCAATCTATTCCATCAACAATCGGGATTAATACCACAACAATAAAAAATTAAAAGAGCGGGAATAATATTCTTCGCTCCTTTAAAATTGAATCGGCAGGAAGATTTTATTGAAAAAGAGTAACTGTTAAAATAACAGATAAGCAATGATTAAAGTCACGATGATATTGAATCCTTGAGCAATTAAAAATGCATACAAAGGCTTCTTGCTGTTTTCATTGAACAGGTCTGCGAAGTTTGTCTCCAATCCAATGCTGGTAAAGGCCAATACAAACCAAAGCGTTTGCAAATTTTTCAAACTCCCTTTCACCGAATCAATAGTATCTGGTGACAAAGCGAAAGAAAATAAAAGTGATGCTCCGATAAAACCTAATACAAACTTTGGAAACCGTTCCCAGATGACATACGCCGATGGTTTTTCCTTTTGTGCAGCGGCCGTTTTATCTTTCTTGACTGTCCAATAAATGCTGATGGCAAAAGCTGCTAATCCCAGTAAAACATTTTGTGAGAACTTAACAATGGTACTAATTTTTAATGCCGTCTCTCCAACCAAAGTGCCGGAGGCGACTACAGCACCTGATGTATCAATCGTGCCGCCTAGCCAGGCTCCTGTGACTTCCTGTGAAAGCCCAAGATATGCTGCAATATAAGGCATCCCGATCATCATGGGAATGGCAGTAATCAATACCATGGAAATCACATAAGAAAGTTTTTTCGAATCGCCGTTGATGGCTCCGGAAGTGGCTATGGCCGCAGATACTCCACAAATAGAAACGGCACTGGAAATCATCATGGTCAGTTCGTCATCGATCTTCAATTTTTTACACACCCAAAAGGCGAAATACCACACAGACAATACGACCACTAAAGCTTGCACCAATCCCAATGAACCTGCTTTTAAAATATCTGCAAAAATGACACTCGTGCCTAACAAGACCAATCCTGTTTTAACAAAAAACTCCGTAGTCAATGCGGAGCGAAACCACTCCGGTAATTTTACTGTGTTGCCGATGATCAAACCAATCGTCAAACTAAAAATCACCGCTTCTAAATTGGTTGATTTTATCCATTGATTACCTGCTATGATCAACGCTACTGTTGTCAATATATAAACGATTGGAAAACCTATAAGAAAAGCGTTAACTGGTTTTGCGATCAGCCATACACCAATAATGCCTAATGTATATACATATAAAAACTGTACCAGCCATTTGATCAGATTGTCTGTAGCCAAAACTTTTGAACCGAATTCGGAGAAATCATTCCAGTTAAAGAAAGGGGGTTTGATGACAAATCCTGTTACCGCAAATGTGATGATGATAAAACCGATAATGACTGTTGTCCAGTCTTCGTGTAGGACAGGTTTGCTAGAAACGACTGGCATAGTATGGAATAAATGATTGGAAGGCTATCCAATTTACAAAGAAACCAAACCCTTGTTAAAAAAAAGACAAGACATTAAATGGTGTAAAGTATGCCACAAAAAAGGGTTTCTGATCGATCGATTAGAAACCCTTTTTTCATTTATAATTCTTATACTTCCAGGTCTAGTATAGATTTTTCACTTTTTATTTGTGTTTCTTTTTTATAGAATAAACCATTCACCTTATCTTTCCAACCGTCAATGATCATATAAACAGAAGGTACCAGCACCAATGTAAAAATCATAGAGCTTGTCAAACCACCGATGATTACCCAAGCCATACCATTTTTAGTTTCTGCACCTGCTCCTGAAGCCAGGGCGATTGGTAGCATACCGAAGATCATGGCTAGCGTTGTCATTAAAATCGGGCGCAATCTTTCTTTGCCAGCTTCTAGCAATGCTTCTCTTACCGGCATACCTTTCTCTTTTAGGTGATTGGTAAAATCGACAATCAAAATCGCATTTTTGGAAACAAGTCCCAATAACATGATCAACCCAAGGATCGCAAAAATAGTAACTGGATTCATGGTCAGTGCCAGAGCAAAGACAGATCCAATCAACGCTACCGGTATAGAGAACAATACTACGAAAGGATAAACGACACTTTCATACAGGGCCACCATGATGAGGTAGATTAAGAGAATGCCAATCATTAAAGCAAGTCCCAAACTTGCGAATGAATCTTTCTGGTTTTTCGCATCACCTTGGTAATCCAGCACGATACCTTCCGGTAATTTTACTTTTGCTATGCCTGCCTGAATATCTTCAACAATAGTACCTGTTGGACGGCCAACACCTGCCGACAATACCTTGACAGAATTCATCCGGTCTGTACGTTCCAATACAGATTGTCCCACTACTTCTTTTACATCTGCAATGTCGTCCAGCTGAATGATAGCGCCACGGCTGTTGCGTATGTTCATTTTTCTAACACTTTCAATATTCGTCTTGTCCGTTTTGTCCATGATGATATTGATTCCATATTCTTCTCCTTTGTCTTTGTATTTGGTGTTGTTATTACCCTGGAAAGCCAATTGTACCGATTGACCAATGTCTCCAATGCTTACACCTAGTTTAGACATTTTATCTCTATTCAAATTAATAGCGATTTCTGTTTTAGGATTCTTTGTACTGAATTGAACGTAATCCGTTCCCGGAGTTTTTATCACTACTTCCTTCAAAATATTAGCCGCCTTGATCAAGCTGTCCATGTTTGTTCCTTTCACGGCAATAATGATCGGTGTCTGACTATTTCCTGTAATACCTACCGGTTGTACCGTAATT
>JACMQM010000314.1 GCA_014376985.1 Cytophagaceae bacterium
AGCAGTCAAGCCGGAAGCTGTATTCAGCTTATCCGGCTTGATCAATGTAAAAGGCTCCAGGTCCACAAAGGCCGGGGCATTTATTCTATCTAAAGTCATGTTGTAAGATTACTCTCCTACTTCATCAGAAGGAGGTGCTGTATTTTTTACTTGTTTCGCGAAATCAAAATGCAAGGTAAAGCGCAACGTTTCTGCGAGTGGGTTATTCTGAGCAACTGGTATCAGGTAAGCGAAATCCAATCCAAATAGATTATAGCGTACGCCTAAACCTAATGTTACGTACTTACGATTTCCTTTATTTTTATTTTCATAGTGAAATCCGGCACGGGCAGCAAACAAATCGTTGTACCAGTATTCGATAGCCGGGTTAAAGATAATTTCCTGTAACTCCTCATTGAACCCACCCGGAGCATCTCCGAAAGAACCTAGCATTCCTGACAATACACCCGTTTTGTGTGGATCTTTTCCTTTCGTGATGTTACCGCTTGAATCTCTTTCAGGTGTAGAGGGAACCATCAGTTTATTGATATCCAACATCAAGGTCACTTTACTGAATTGATCGACTTCCATTGTACCGGCAAATCCTAATCTCAAATTGGTTGGAATAAATTCACGGTTGTCGTTATCAGTATATGTTACCTTACCTCCTAAGTCGGTTACGGTAGCTCCGAAAGCAAAAGTAGTAGGTCTCCCTCCTAATGTTAAATTTGGATTCACGTGGTATACACCAATATCTGCAGCAGCCGTGCTGGCTGGCTTAGCGACGGTATTTGAGCCTGGGATCGTTACGTTTCCAGCTAGATCGGATCGAATATATTTGATACCTAAACCTACGCTCCAGTTGTTTGACATTTTTCTGGAATACACGACTCCTACCAGAAATTCATTGGGACGATACGTTTGTAATTTGTTTCCCTGATTATCTGTAAACTGAATTTCACCCAGTTTGAAATATTTAAAGTTGATACCAATGGCTTCGTTTTTCCTCACTTTAGCATAGCCGGAAAGCTGTGCAATCGACATGTCGTTCACCAGTTTTCTCAACCAGGGAGTATACGAAATAGCAGCCCCATAATCTTTTTGTACAAAAGCCAATTTACCAACGTTCCAATACACCGCATTCGCATCTGGAGTAATGGCTGCGCCGGCATCGCCCAATGCACCTGAACGGGCATCTGGAGAAATAGTTAAAAATGGTACAGCGGTAGTAATAACTTTGTTCTGATAACCTGAAACTCCAAACTGAGCTGACGCCGTCAATGAAACTCCCAAGAGGATAAAAAGGGCAAGGATTAATTTCTTTACAAACATTGAAAATTATTTTTAACCGTCAAATATAAGAATTATTACAATGAATTAATTCAATAAGACCAATTTCTGAAATTGGTGAGTGGTTGAACCATCTCTTAGAGAACGTACTTTAACCTTATAAACGTATACTCCTTTACCTATTTTATCACCAAAATCGTCTCTCCCGTCCCAATGGAGGCCTGAGATGTGGGTAGAACTGCCCATAGACATATGATCTATGGATTTGATCATTTTCCCTGATACGGTATAAATCTGGATTAACACTTCAATATCATCCCCTGCCCTGTTCTGGTCAAAATGAAACTCTGTATGCGTAGAAAATGGATTCGGGTAATTTAAAATATGATCAATAGCCATTTTGTCTGTATTAGCGACTACGAACTCAAGGTAGCTTTCCGTTGAATTGTTATAGGTGTCCCAAACTTTAAACCGTAAGGAATAATTACCAGGAGGAAGGTCTTTGATCGGGTAGCGCACTGACCCTTCTGTATAGCTGTCTACCACTGTGGAATAATACTCATTCAAAATAACGGCGTCTGGCTTATTGCTCATCGTAATCGTTATCTCGTGACCGATCCCACTCGTTCCGACATTGATCCCGTTATCGTCTTTCACTTTGGCGATGAACATTGGACTGCTACTGGTCAATCCCCCGGAAACAAACGTTTCATCGTTCATATATAGACTAGCCATAGGAGGCGTATTGTCAGCTGGTGCCGACGTATTAGATCCTCCGATTTGGATGTTGTCATAATAACCACCAGCGTCATCTAAGGTGGAAGCATTTTGGCCGTACACACTTATTTTCCCTTGATCATATAGAAAAGCAATGTCTTTAGGAACAATAAACGTTACCGAAAACTTACCGCTATCGATAGTAGCTTTACCTTCAAAAAACACATTATTGAGCAAGTTAAATGTGTACGGATCGTTTTGATTTCCAAGCGTGGTAATGATGTTCTTTTTATCAAAACATGTTATAGAAGCAGTACCTTTATAACTAGAAACCTTGACGTTATTAAAATCTCTTACTTCTCCTTTGATAGTCACTTTGCTCAATGCTTTTAGTGTATCGGCAGTGGATGATACCGCATTACCATTGATGCTTGTGATCACCATCTTCTCATTAGGGTAAGCCAATTTCATAGACGGATCGCCTAAGAATGCATAGTTTCTATTGTTGATATCAACCAAACTTTTGTTTTTTGTTACCTTAAATACATCACCTATGCGAGGCATAATGTCTGTGCCAAAGGGTGTAAATAAAGCATTGTATAAAGCACTGTTTAAAGCAGCATTGCTGTATTGGTAGACTACTCTAGTAGAAGTCACAATGCCAATGCCTCCGCCATTTTCATTGAACAACATGGCATCTGTACCTGAACGAATAGCAGGATCATCGTACAAGCCAAAATCACAGGTTGCGGTAATCACTAAAGGTAGTGCATCAATGTTTCGCCAGGCTTCTACCTGACCAAGTTCCAATATTAATTCCTGAGACCAGGCGCCCGTTCCTCCGTGTCCACTGTAATTGAGAACAAACACCCCTTTAGCAATATCTTTATCAATCAAATCTTTTACGATGGGAGACTTCTCTCCACCTGCAGCAGTCTCTTGCGGATAAGCATCTAGATAGATCTTGTTTAGATTGTACCTTTTATCTTTTGCATTGACAATACCGGACATTATTTCTGCATCCTTCAAATGTTGATTGCTATCTCCATCGTCACAGACAAATGTGATTCTATTCTTCCATTTGGATTGTGTGGTAGAAGAAGTCTGGTAATGAATAATTTTACTTACCATAGCAGAAGCTTCTTGCTGATTTCTAGCTGGAATGCGACCTATACTAATATCCATCAAATCAAGATCCGCTGCAGAGCCTTCAGCCCATCTTCCTTCCCCATTATCCATAAAGCCATAATAATCTTCGGAAGAATAACTTTTCAATGGCTCCAATGAATTATAAGATTCATAACAGGGTACAAGATTTTTATTGTTAGAAACTCGATCCTTATAATCATAGGAGCAACTTCCAAACAATACTAAGAAACGCACAGAATCAGTCGATGTATTTCTATCATAGAGCATTTTCATGAAATCTCTAATGGCTGTAATATCTTGTGCGCCGGAAGAGAATTCATTGTATACTTGTTCTGTTGTTACTACTATTACTTTCAAACCTTCTCTTTCACGATGCGATGCTAAGCGTGATGCTTCTGAAAATAGAGATGGATGTGAAACGATTACCACATCTGGAAGATTAGGAGCTGTAAACGTATGCAGATTCTGGTTCACTACACGACTACCCGCACCTGGTGCATTAAAATTGTCTCCTTTAAAACACACATATTCCCTTGGGGAATTATTGTTATTATTGCTCTGATCTGAAAATACCGCCTCTGTTCCAATCAAATCATATATAATGGAAACAGGAAGCAAAGGATCTGTGACATCCCATATAGACAATGAGTTATCTGCATTTTGAATTCTATATTCACTGGTTGCCTGCAAAATACTTTTCTTGCACCTGAAGGTAGTTTGTGAATTATAAAGTTGCAGGTCTCTTTCTCCTTGAACACGAATATAGTCCAGATGTGCCTGAGAGGTAAAATTGCCACCGTTATTAAATGTCAATGAAATAGTAGCGTTGTCAAAAGCCGCAGAAGGAGTAGTGGAAGATATTCCAGACACAGGAACTCCTACTGCAGGATAAACTCCGTTTGAAAGCGGAGATACTTCTAAGTAATTTTGCAAAGCATTGAAACGATCAAGAAATTTCAGCGTCGTTTGATTGATTCGAACCACAAAACTCGTAAAGACATTTGACCTTCCTAAAACGGCAACATTTACACTGATAGGAGATCCGGCTCTTCCCCCTCCCCAGTCGAAGGTGTAACTATTAGCAGAAAAAGTATTGGTGCTGAACAAATCTCCGTACCATGTTCTTCCGGATTTTAAGACGTTGTATTTATCCGCTTCTGAAAATTGACGTTCGTCAAAATAATTGAACGACTGTAACGCCGATCCCAAAGAAGCTTTGCTTGTCACTCGCGATCCATTGACTCCGGAAACAGTGAGGAAATAATAAGCTTGATCACTGTAAACATTATAGGAATGTGCAAATAATGCATTATCAGGATTGGGTACACTTGTATCATACACCCATGTATGAGGACCTTTAGCATAAAACAAGATGTAATCACCCTGATCAAAAGATCCGTCTCCACCACCTACTATTTGTATGGCATTTTCTATTAAGTCATCGTAGCGCGGAGTAAGATTCTTTTGAGGAAGCATACCACCTCCATTTCCAAACAATCGAATCTGCAGTGGGTCAATGGAGGCTGGATTTAACCCATTGGCTTGTAAATAATCATAGTCAATTTTGTACAGCCCATCTTGTGTTACAGGAAACTTAACCCATAAGCCGGATGACAATACACTACCTATTGAGGCTTCTGTTCTGGAAGAACGACGTGGCGATGCTTTGTCTTTGATCAGTGTTCTGGAAGGTATGCTATAAGCTTGTTCTGACGCTTCTATTCTAAACTTTGTAATTTTATATATCCCAGTACTGCTGATGACTAATGGAACAAATTGCACCAACGTCACTGGACTTCCTTTTTGGAACATCAGCTGCGA
>JACMQM010000315.1 GCA_014376985.1 Cytophagaceae bacterium
GGTTTGGCCGTGTGGTATGTAGACGAAGACAGAGGAGCCGGTGCGAAGTCTCCTTACATTAAACTCATTCAAGCAGATGGATTAGATGAAATGACAGACTTGAGTTTGGAAACTCCTGATTTGAAAGTAAACTTAAGAGGCGATTTAACGGATTTGTTTGACAGCGAATTTCCTACCTTAAATGCTTCTACACACTCCACACTGAGATGGAAGGATGGATCAGTCACCGGCTTGAGCTTGTCGCATATCAGTGCTGTAAGTACCGTCATGACATTTAAATTTAACAGTCGATTCAATATTCCTCCAGTCGTAAAGCTTACCTCACCTACTGTATTATCGTATACCGCTCCTGCAACAGTCGCTCTTTCTGCTCAGGCTACAGATGAAGGTGTGATTACTAAAGTGGAGTTTTATAACGGAAGTACTTTATTAAACACAGACCTTAGCGCTCCTTATACATATTCCTGGACAGGTGTTGCTGCAGGCAACTACACGATTACAGCTAAAGCGTATGATAATTCTGATGCCTCTACGGTATCCGCTCCTGTAGCAATCACTGTAACGAATACGAATGGTGGCGTATGTACAGGTACGGCAATCAATGGAGATTATTCCTATAAGGTAAGTGCTTCTAATGGAACAGCGACTATCCTATTTACTCCTTTAGCTCCCATTGCAGGTTCTACGATGGCTCTTTTATATGTTGGCATTAACAATGGTGCCGTTTCCGGAATGTATATGAATGCTTCCGGCAACAATTTCACTCAATCATTTTCAGCGCCGGTGGGATCTACTCTAACCTTCTACTTTACTTATAGAGTAGGTATATCCGGTGTAGAAAGAAATTCAAGCGCAAATCCTCATACGGTAATAGCAGGAAATTGCACCAACAATGTTGCTCCTGCAGTGACGCTTACTTCACCATTGAATGGCCAAACCTTTACAGCGGCTGCAACCGTTACCCTCTCAGCGAATGCTTCTGATAGTGATGGAAGCGTGAGTAAAGTAGAATTCTATAATGGAACTACTTTATTAAACACAGACTTGACGGCACCCTATACTTATTCATGGACAGGTGTGAGTGCAGGTACCTATGTCCTTACAGCCAAAGCTACAGATAACGCTAGTGCTACAACAGTCTCTTCGTCTGTTTCTATCACTGTAAATACTGTAACACCTGCTGTATGCACTGGTACTGCCATTAACGGTGATTATTCATACGAGGTAAGTTCATCTAACGGAACAGCCACTATTCTTTTCATTCCTAAGGCTCCAATAGCAGGATCTACGATGGCAATTTTGTATGTTGGCATTAACAATGGTCCAGTTTCCGGAATGTATATGAATGCTTCGGGTAGCAATTTCACAAAATCTTTTGCTGCACCAGTGGGATCTACTCTAACCTTCTACTTTACTTATAAAGTAGGCACATCTGGCATAGAAAGAAATTCAAGCTTCAATCCTCATACGATTGTATTGAGCAATTGCGGATCTAATACACTTAAAGAAGAGGAGCTGTCAATAGTGAGCATGAATTCTTCTGAAGCAAACATCTATCCCAATCCTGTTCAGGATAGAATTTTCATTCATCTTTCTGAAGTGAGCACAAACAGCAGTAACGTAATGATTACGGATCTGTATAACAAAGTTATTTTGAAACAACAAGTGGAAAGCAGTGCTGAAGATATAGAATTGAACATGAGTCAATTTCCGAATGGCCTATACTTTGTGCATATTAAAAATGAAACTCGCGAAATTGTAAAAACAATTATTGTTTCAAAATAAGCATGTATCAATTTTGTTAAAACAATAGGTGATCTTCATTTTTTTATTTGATTGCTAATTCAATAAAATAAATAAAGGAGTGCCGAGACAGAAGTCTTGGCACTTTTTTTATGTCAGACTATTCATACACCCTTTTTATTCCACAGCTATTACTTTCTTACCATTCCTTTTTGTTTTGATAAGTCGTATATTAAGTTCAACTTAGACTTCATAAATGATACCATCCGAATGAATAAAACAGCATTCATCACCGGCGCGAGTTCAGGCATTGGACTGGCCACAGCACAGGCATTCGCAGCGCTAAACATAAACCTTATTCTTTGCGGACGACGCAAAGACCGGTTGGAAGAGATTCAAAAAGAGTTGTCCAAAAAAGTAAAGGTAATCACTTTGAATTTTGATGTCAGAAATAATCAGGAAGTGACGCATGCGATCCATAGTTTACCAGAAGAATGGAAAACGATCGATATCCTTATTAACAATGCAGGCAATGCGCACGGCTTGTCCGCCATTCAAGATGGAGCCATAGAAGATTGGGATGCCATGATCGATGGCAATGTCAAAGGCTTGCTGTATGTATCAAAAGTAGTGATACCAAATATGATCAAACGTCAATCGGGACATATCGTCAATATCAGTTCTATCGCAGGAAAAGAAACTTATGCCAACGGAGCCGTGTATTGTGCTTCTAAAAAAGCTGTGGAAGCGATCAGTCAAGGTATGCGTTTGGACCTTACACAACACGGCATTAAGGTCACCAACATTGCTCCCGGCGCAGTGGATACAGAATTTTCACTCGTACGTTTTAAAGGCGATCTTGAAAAAGCCAAAAAAGTATACGAAGGTTTTCATCCACTACAAGCGAAAGACATTGCCGATGTTATTGTGTACGCCGTTACTGCACCTGCTCATGTGACCATCGCGGATTTGTTGATCTACCCTTCCGCACAAGCTGCACCTACTACGATCTATAGAAAATAACCTAGGAGAGAATTACCTAAGGATATCATCAAAGAATGCAAAGCCGGTTTTCAAACAGACTTTGACGATGGCTTTAAAATGCTTAATGACTATTTAACCAAAGAAGCTTATTTAAATACTGACAGAATTACTCGCTGTATCATATACCTGACTAAAAATGGAACGGCACAATTGAAAAAGAATTTAGAAGCGGCACAAAAAGATCCCCGAGATATCATGCTTTGGGCTGAATATGAAAATCGAGATCATCCGACAAGGGTTCGTGACTTTGATAAAACGTTTAAGGAGAACGAATAAATAACTTTATCTGATTCAAACGAGAGAAGCGAACAAGTATAAAAAGACTCTATAAGCGAATAAGTAGTTCAGATGTAATTCTGCGGAATAAACAGACATACGGAAGCTTTTCTACCCATAGCGAAGTCTATTACATACCAACCGTATACTAATCATTAAAGGTTGTCCTCAAATTGGCCAACAAACGATAACGTATTGATTAACAATAAATAAACCTTCCTATGAACAAATCACTTCTTCTCCTGCTACTCTTTTCATTTGTTATTTTTTCCTGCAAAAAATCAGCCTCAGATGATCCTTTACCTGGAGGAAGATACAGGCTTGCTTACATCACTACTGATCAAAACTCCTTTCATTATATTTATAATGCGGAAGGCAATTGTGTTTCCATTACATTACAGTCTGAAGCCTTGACCAGAGAACTAAAAACTTTCGAATACAATGTAAAAAATCAGTTGACTTTTTACACAAACAAGGAGCATAGTGAAATTTTTTCTTATGAATATGCTTATACGACTGACAGTCTCTTGGCTATCTGCAAACAATACTATGATTATCCTTCTAACTTTCTCTATGCGACATACAGGTACCATTATGATACACAACGCAACCTCAATTACGTTGTCCGCGATCTTCATTATGGGCAAACGGATAGTGTGGTTTACTCCAAATATGTCAATGGAAGACCGTTGCAGTCTGTTGGCTATCATACCGAAAACAATACCACATCCTATACAAAAATAATGTATACTTACGACAGCCGAATGAACAGAACTAAAGTAGATGCAAGCCTTGTCAATGACAGCACTTCTTTTTATACTGAAAGTGAAATAACCTATTTTCAGATCGACCATCCGAAGGTCTGGCAAAGTATTGCCTGGTTTCAACATATTCAACCAGGTGTAATAGCAGATGATATGAATTTGAACAGCAAAAACCAGAATACGGATTACATCATCGGTTTTGATCGCTATGAATCTTGCGGTATCAGTTACATTGGCTCCAGTCAGATCTTATCGCAAAATGAAATGGGGTTGCCCGTACATATCACGGAAAATAATACAGGATACGATTGTAATCATAACATCAATGGCAAGAATGATAATGATTACAAAATGGTATATGAGACCTATTAAAACGAACCTCGGTTTGTTAGCTTGTATTTTTTTGCTAATTATTTTAAGCTAGGATAAATACAACAATTATTCTATGAAAGAACTAAAAACTAAATTTCTTAACCAAATCCTTGATTTAGGTTACCCAGAATCGGAAATCGTACTTACTTTAAAAGATTTTTTTGAAGGCAATGACATTCAAAATTCTATTGGTGTTAACCTGTTTGACAGACCTTCCACACAGGACTTTTACAACACCTTTAAAAAGATCACAGAAGAAAGCAAAGGCGAAGCCTTTGTAAGAATAGCTGACGTGGAAGATCCAGAAGAATGGTTCTTCTCCGATGCGATCCATCTGGTATGTGACATGACACTAGAAGAAGTTGAAGCAGCTATGGAACCCTTACAAGCAGACATCATAGAAGAAGCCTGGTCTTACGGATTGCCAGGAAACCTTGATGCTTCCTATCACGATAAAAAGGTCTTTACTATCATGTGGGATTCATTTCAAATAAATAATAAGCTGCAGCTAACTAAGTAATAAAATTTCTACTCTATAAACAATGAAAGAATAACAACAACCCGATGTTGGATTGGCGTGAGGCATAATTATACTTTCATGAAAAATAGACGAAAAATAATGTGGTATATAAAAGATACCAATCATTCAGCTACATAATTATTATACTCCTACAAATTCTCATACCTCGCCCTGATAAAATTAAAAATACCATAACACATCAGTCCAATACCTATCGCAGCTAGAAAATACGATCCATAAGCCATATGATGCAAGTAACCAAACGCTTTAGAGGAATCACCTACCTCTGAAGATTTTTCACAGAAGGCTGCTTTTGCAAATAACCAGGCAATCAACAACCATAGAATCCCTCTGGCAGTGTAGCCTATTTTCCCACCAGTCCACAGTATTTTTTTACCGGTAGTCCCGCTCAACTTCTCAACATGCTTTTTATATTTTCCTGAAAGTCCATAATGAATTTGATAGATCCCTACCCCTAAAAGTATCATGGCTGCTATAGCTACCAACCCTTGTCCTAAGGGTTTATTCATCAGTTCTCTTGCCATCTCTTGTTTTCCATCACCTAAACCTGAAGATTCAATGGAGGCCAGCCTATAGATAACATGAACAGCCATATAACAATATACCAATCCACTGAATAAATAGCGTGCTCTGGCCATAAGCCCTTTCACTTCTTTTCCTTTATGTTCCGAATCAGCAAAGGCTTGTATGCCGGGCCATATAAAATAACAAACCAGTCCAAGCGCAATTATACCCAACAAGATCTGACCACCGGTCTGATAGTATACAAAAGTAAAAACGTCTTCCTTGTCTGTTGATTGCGTAGATTTGCCATTGATATGAAAGGCCGCCATAAAGGTCAATACACCAAGCAAGGTATACACAATACCTTTTGCGACAAGGCCAGCTTCTGCTATGGGCTTTAGAGAAGAGGTCACTAATTGATTTGACAACATGATAAAACTGTTTGACGCTGAAATACTTTACTCGTATAGCTATCCTGATTCATCAAAAAGTCTGCCGCTAATATGTGAAAGCCAGCTTTCGAAGTGAAAGGAATGGCTATGTCGGCGTGAATTTTTATTGATTATTTCCTGGAAATTTCATTAACGATCTGTTCACAAAAATGATGCGTAGCCCGAATGCTTTCCACCCGATTCTTATTAAATTCTTTTTCTGCTAAAGCCTCCAACCAATCTTCGATCATAGGATAAAAACCTTTTTTACGCAAGGCGCTCTCCCAACTGCCTGCATTTATTAGAGTGTGTTGCTCGTTGGTAAAATGCGAGCAGGTAGTAAAATCATTTATGTGCCAGGTATTACCTTGTGTATAATAGTCTACCAGTTCTTGTGTATAGCCACTCACTCGATTCATACTTCCTTGCATGAAAGTGTCGCCTTGCTGCCACTGCGCCTGAACCGCACAAAGCTTGCGGTCTTTGATCAAACTTCGAATGTGCAAATGTTCGATCGGTCCTTTTCCCAAAAAAAGTAAACTATCGATGACATGTATAAAATCATCGAATACAAATACACGAGGATCACCGGGTAGATTGGCCCGATTCTTTTGCCAGGTAATTTGTGTAGGATGATTTTCTTTACTGAGGTTCTGAATAAAGGGCGCAAAACGTCTGTTGAAGCCTACATATAAAAGTGTTTTTGTTGCCAGGGAAAGATCGAGTAACTCATCACATTGCTTCAGCGTATAACTTAATGGTTTATCGACAAAGACCGGGATACCTGCCGTCAGTAATTTTTTAATAATTTCATAATGACTGTCCGTGGCCGTGTGCACCATCGCTGCATCCGGCCTTGTAGCGATAAGCGACTCCAGACTTGTATAGGTTTCAGCGATGCGGTATTTATTGGCTATTCGCGTGAGTGTTTCTTCATTCCTTGTACACAGTACAGGTGTTATATGAAGATGGGTTGCCACGATTGGCAAATATGCTTTTTCTGCAATATCACCTAAGCCTACAACAGCGATTCTTCTCTTTGATAATTTATCCATCTCCTGTTTGTTCCTACTTAAAATGTGAGGCTAAGGCTTACGAATTTGTGTCCCTTAAGTTGTACTTGTTACGTTCCCACAAAGATATTAGAAAATACTTGAGTCACCGGAAAATAATCCTAATTTTTAGGATCAAGATACCCAAGCTTAGGTATATATCAATGAGTAAAAAAATGTATATTGAATACTATTCAAACCCCTTTTATATAAACAAATCCATTCTTTTTCTAGCCTGCACAGGCTTGGTTATTTTCTTTTCTTCCTGTAAAAAAAGTGATAGCGATCCTTCTCCGGGCGGTGGTTCCGATGGCACATCTGTTGAGGTAACCTTTTTAAAAGTCGGCGCTACTTCTACGTATGCTGAAAGCTCATTCTTTTATGACGACACTATCTATACAGTAGTAGATAAAGAAGTAGCCAAGGATACTTTTTTGATCCGCAACTATACCTCCATACCCACCGTAGGCGCATCGCAATACCTTGCCCTGACGAACGACGTGTTGTCTTATTCCTATAGATTAAGAGATCAGAATTCTTATCAGATTCTGTGTAAGTTCAACAAACCGGTAGGCACCAGCTGGACCGCTTCCAGAAACGGCACGCTTGCCTACACCGCCACCATCGATGCATTGAATGTCACCATTGCTACGGGTAAAGGCAATCTGACAGACGTAGTGAAAGTGAAGTTTGTCACTCCTGCCAACTCCACCAGCTATCAATACTTCTCACCCACAGCCGGTGTATTGGGAGCTGGGAATGGTACCGAAACATTATACCTTAAAAATTACACGTTAAGCAACACGTCTTCCATATCGCCTTCACAAGTACCGGCCATCACCTTCGGAAGTTTTCCTTTTCTGAGTGTAGGCAAATACTGGAATTATTATTTGGATTTGGGCAGTTCTGCCGACAGCATGAAGCTGGAAGTACTGAGCAAAGACAGCCGAAATGTGTACAAAGTGAATATCAAAATTAAAAATAGTGCAGGAAGCATTAATGAATATTGGCTCGAGGATAATGGTTACCTGATGGCCTACCAGGAAGGTGAAACCGTGCTTCAAGCCGATCCGATTTATCTTTAACCGGCTTCAGCAGCCTTGAATTAAGGATGGGTAGGAACAAGTGGCGCAACCATGTTTGTTTATCGCATCTCCTCTTTAAGCACCAATGCCACATCCGTCAAATACGGCACACAATCGTGCATGGAAATCAATGTAACCAACGGAATATTTGGCCAGCAGTATAATTACTGGCACGCAGATAAAGGACAAGTACTGGTTTCGGGAATTGGTATTTCACAGGACTTAAATGAATCCAATGTAAGAAATAGTGAATCCTCAAGTCCATTTATACCAGGTTTACACATTTAATCTCCTTATTATCAAAAAAAAACACGGTAAGACTACCGTGTTTTTTTTTGATAATAAATTAAGAAACTATAGCTTGAGGCAGCAGCTTGATGCAAGAATCCTGCGCTTCTTATTTATACAAGTTTCTTTACTCGTTCAACGTTCGCTATTTAACCAATCACTACCTATTGATTGTACCATAACATGCACAATAAAAAACTCATTACCACTTTAAAAATCATAGCCATCCCCACGGTTTACGCTTTGCTCTTGCGATATGTATTTGGACAATCTACTTGGAGCAATGTGTTTGTAATGATGTCGGGAACATTTCTTTTCCTCTTGCCTTTTGTGGTGGGTGCGTTGACGGTTTACTTTTCTGATGTAGAAAATGTAAAAAAATTGGCCTACAGAATTTTTGCACCCTGGGTCCCTATTATTGCTTTCTTTCTTATCACATTAGTCTTTGCCATTGAAGGCTGGCCATGTTTATTGATGATCCTTCCCATTTTCATCATCGCCGCTTCTATCGGAGGATTGATTGGCGGCTATTTTAAACTCCGACAAAAAGATAACAACCTTTACGTTTCGGTACTGATACTTTTGCCTTTGCTTATCTCTCCTATCGAAAACTATATCGGTGCTCAAACGACTCCTTACAGAGCCTATACCTGCATCGACATCAAGGCGCCGGCGGAGAAGATCTGGAAGCATGTTACCAGGGTAAGAACCATCAGCGCATCCCAGGACAAAGGCTGGCTGACGAATTTATTAAATTTTCCAAGACCAGTAAAAGCCGAATTAAATTACGAAGGTGTCGGCGCATCCAGAGAAGCCATCTTTACCAATGGATTGGTATTTCATGAGACCGTTACAGAATACATCGATCAAAAGAAAATGTCCTTTACCATCAAAGCACTGCCGCATGAAATACCATTGACCACCATGGATGAACATTTGGTAGTTGGCGGAAAATATTTTGATGTACTCAATGGAACATACGAACTGGAAAAGTTAAATGAAGACACTTATAGACTTCATTTGTACAGCAACTTTAAATTGAACACCACCTTCAATTTCTACGCCAGCTGGTGGGCCAACAACATCATGAAAGATATACAGAATAATATTTTACAAATTGAAAAGCAACGGGCTGAGAATGAATAACAGTCTGCAAAGATTTCTAATAGCTATTCTATGATTTCATCATTATGAACTACACTATTGCCATGATTCTGTTTGATGATGTCACAATACTTGATTTCATCGGTCCTTACGAAGTATTTAACAAAGTCGGAGACTGGAACATTAAAACTTGCGCTCTAAAAGCCGGAGAGATCCGCTGCGAAGGCGGATTAAAAGTAATTGCCGACTATGACTTGTCTGCTATCCTGGATGCCGACA
This sequence comes from Cytophagaceae bacterium, assembly GCA_014376985.1. Taxonomy (GTDB): domain Bacteria; phylum Bacteroidota; class Bacteroidia; order Cytophagales; family Cytophagaceae; genus JACMQM01. Next base: position 9,484 of record JACMQM010000315.1, read on the forward strand.
TCCTTTTTATTCCAGGAGGAACAGGAGTCAATGCGCTCATTCAAAATGCGGCTGTACTAAAAGAAATCACAAGGCTTGGACTGCAAGCCAAATACATTACTTCTGTTTGCACCGGTTCGCTGGTATTGGCCGCTGCAGGCTTGCTGCAAGGCTATACAGCGACCACACACTGGCGTTCGCTGCACTTGCTGGAAAAGATGGGAGCGATCGTTTCCGAAGACCGTGTTGTAAAAGACGCCAATCGGATTACCGGCGGAGGTATTACTTCGGGTATTGATTTCGGATTGCAGATCGTTGCATTACTTGAAGGTTCGCAAAGAGCAAAAGAACTGGAGCTATGGCTGGAATACAATCCGCAGCCTCCTTATGGTTTAGGACATCCTTCTATTGCACCGGATGAGCTCGTTGCAGCCCTAATGGAAAAGTCGATGGAGAACATTTTAAAAAGAGGAAAAATAATAGATACCTTTATGAAATCAAAATAATTTCCCTTTGATAGAGTCAACATGTTGGTAAAAAAAATGCTTTTATGACAGCAAAAGAACTAAAAAAGAGATACAGTCAATTATCCGATCAAGAGCTTGTGAGAATAGCGCTCAAAGATTCGAAGGATCTAAGACCGGAAGCATTAGCCATCATGAAAACTGAAATGGAGCGGAGAAACCTGATGACAGATGCCTCCAGTGGAATAGAAATTCAATTGAAAGAGATGAGTAGAAAGACTTGTTAATGTAATGCGATATCATTCAATCACAGCCTCGTCCGATATGGACAACAATAACGAAGAAGCTGAATGCAATTTTAATTGGAGATGTAGTGAGTTTTGTTTTTTATAACGTTTTATGAAAAGAAGTTAGTGATTGCCTGTCCTATTTGTTTAAAAGACAAAAACCAAAATGCCAAAACAAAAAGCCTGCTCTTTGGCTGGTGGGGATTAGGTATTATCACGATGTTCAAAGCATTGGCATTAAACAATAACATGTCAAAACAAATTGATCAATCCAATCCTACTTCCTTATTGGAAAACTTTGTCATTCAGAATGTAGGTAAAATAGAAAGTTATAAAAACAATCCAGGACAACTACAGTTCATGATGAAGAATCCAAAAGTATAAAAACAAACCTTCGGCAAAGCCTTACAGTTACCAGAAAGTGATTCCGATCGCCAATACAATAAAACCTACAAGCAATAAGATATAATGTATTCAGTGAGAAAAGACACATTTGCATAATGGCCAATGATTCCAAGCATACCGTATACTAAGCCGATGGTTGAAGTGATTTTTTAGGGCAAAAGGTTAAGAGGAAGCCATAGTGGTTAAGTTTAGTGAATGATCGTAAAATATCGTGGACATTTCACTTCATAGACTTCATAATTTCTATTTCTTCTTATCGCTAATATCCACTGGTCATTAGGTAATTAAAACTCTTCCCTAAATCATGAGGAGTAAAATGCGTAAATTATCGGCGCCGGTCAGGATTATGTTAAACGATGTCGTTCATCACCTTGTTAATTCTGACTTTATCCCGATATTGCATTATTATGAAAAAGCTAATCCTATATCTGCAAAGACGTAAGTATGAATTGTTGCTGCTCGCATTGATTCAACATTTGTTCATTGGAATATTTTTACAGGATATGGATTTTTACACCGAAATCATGCGGCCCGTGAATATGTTCATTGTAGGTATAGCCAGTGTTGGTGTTTTTGCCGATACGTCCAAATGGAGAAGCACCATTAAAAATGCATTGTTCTTATTTGTATTGTTGCTACCACTGGGCTTACCTTTTATAGGGAAAATACCACATTTCATGTCTATTCATAGTCTGGCGTATTTTTTCTTCTTTGTCTTTATATTTTACGAAGTCATGAAGTTTTTAATAAAACCGAGCTACATCAATGTAGACATCATATCTGCTTCTGCTTGCGGATATTTCCTCTTGATAGAAACCGGTGTATTTCTTTTGCAATTTTTATTTTATTATGATTCTACTTCTTTTACCGGCATTGATGTAGCCAATCATGCTACTGTATTTATGGACCTCATTTATTTTTGCAGCATTACCCTTACCAGTATAGGTTTCGGAGATATAACACCTACCTCGCATTATATGAAATTAATCACCGCCCTGTTTGGGATTTTGGGGCAGTTTTATGCGGTCGTATTAATGGGTATTCTGATCGGAAAGTTTTCTACGCAAACCAAACAAAAAGAGTAACCAGATCACATAAACAAAGACTCCATTTCTGAACAATTTATCTGAATAGCAAAATCAATTTTCTCTAACCGCCGGTCATTCAGCCATTAAAATACTTGTTGATAATCGTTTGGAAGAACCCGAACATTACTGCTCCCGGCTCTCTCAACAAATTAAGACAAGCCTTAAAAGATTAGAATCCTGCTACTGCTGAAAGCTTTGAATGGTTAGTAAATGACTAAAAAAATGGACTCAAAATCTACGTTCAGGAATTGGCCGCTGAGGAAGTAAGTCAGCTCTTGCACCAATTATTGCCCCTATTGATGCAAAAATATGAAATAGCATAATCAATAATTATTTATGATTACTGTAATAACAGCCACAGAAAAGGAATACTCTAGCATACAAGACATCGCTCAACAAACATGGCCAAAGACATTTGGACAAATCTTATCGCCGGAACAAATAGCATACATGGTGGAACTGATGTACAGTCTCGCAGCGATGCGGGAGCAAGTGCAAAAAAAACATCATGTGTTTATCCTTGCTAAGGAACAGGAAGAATATATCGGTTACGCTTCCTACGAATTGAATCATACCGGATCATCGAAGACTAAAATTCATAAACTCTATCTACTACCTGAAGCACAAGGAAAACGTACCGGGCAACTATTGATTCATGAGATCGCAACAAGAGCACAGGCGAATAGAAATACTGCATTAGTATTGAATGTTAATCGAAACAATTCCGCTATCCGCTTTTATGAGAAAAACGGGTTCAAAAAAACAGGAGAAGAAAATATAAACATTGGTAACGGATATTTGATGGAGGATTATATTTTTGAAAAAGCAATTGAAACGGGTACCCTTGAATAATATACTGTGATATTTGTGCACAGTACAAAACCCTCCCGCCCACTTATATAAAAAAAGCAGATCAGATTTTATTTGACGCTTCGAAAGAGTAACAAGTCTTGCCTTGATCCATCTGTTAAAATCCTATACATTACAAGTCATGCATCTTTTCGAACGCACTCCTCTCCTCGATTATCCCTCCACCTTCTTGCTTTTGCTTTCGTCTTTATGAGCATCATGGACATTCCTGGTAATCCTGATGAAAATAATCCATTCACGAAAAACTGTTTAAGGTTTGGAATGTCTTTCTTCGCGTTGCCTAGAAAAGATTTCCAAGTTTGTTTGTAGCCACTTTACTGACCTTCTTCTTTCATTACGATACCATTGGAAAAATAATCTGCTGTATCAGTTTAGGAATCGGGTTGGGATTATTTTCTACAGTCGTGTTGCATTATAGTCGTCAATCGAAATAAGGCCAGCCTATAAAGAAGCAGCCCAGTTGTTCATATCCTATGAACAACTGGGCTGCTTCGATCTAAAATATTTCGCACGCAAGACATCCGGATTCAAAATAGAAACTATTGTGAAAACGGCATTGATCTACATTTCCCGGAAAGTTGTTCCGATAGCCAAAACAACAAAACCCACAAGCAATAGTACATAATTGTACTCGGTAAGAAAAGATACACTTGCATAGTGCCCAACGATACCGAGGATACCACAAGTTAAACCAAGTATCCATGTAATTTTTTTGGGTGCAGAAGGTGCAGAAGAAGCCATAGCGGTTTTTTAGTTAAAGGTGAATGATAGTAAATATATCATATTCATTGACATTGTTAACTCACATGGTCAATACACAGGAAAAAAAATCTCTTTCTGTTTTAAAAACCACGTTTCCTTTATTTATTGTGCATCCAACCTGTCAACTAAGCGTATGAAAGAGCTGTAAAAAATACTGCTGCAGCCTGCTTTTATTTTTCTAAAAACTAACGCTTGTTACATTTTAAACTTCAAATGCTTATCTTAATAAAAGCTGCAGAAAGCCTCTCAGCAACTCGTTAAAAGAAAGCGATGAACAAACTCTACGGTAAGCATTCTATGAAAGCCATAAAACACTTCCTACTATCAGCATTACTGATATGCCTAACGCACCTCAGTTACGCCCAACTACCTACCGGATTTGTGGTCAACAAACTGACGACAAACACCATCAATGAAGCCGTAGCCATGGGACATGCTCCGGACGGCAGAATATTTATGGCCGAACGAAGCGGTGCACTAAAAGTATACCAGAACGGCACTGTTAGCACCGTATATACTGTAACTACAACAACGGCGGTAGAACAAGGCTTGTTGGGACTTGCCCTGCACAATGATTTCAGTACCAACGGTAAATGTTATTTGTATTATACCAACGCCGCCTCTACCCTTCACTACCTGGACGTGGTCGTCATCAGTGCAACCAATACCGTTACCTCAGTGAACCGTATCATGCAATTTGATCCTATACTCAATGGTTTTCACAACGGCGGAGCCATGGTATTTAAAGACAATTACCTTTACCTCTGCATCGGAGAAAGCAATACACCAGATCAAGCACCACTGCTCGATACCTACAGAGGAAAAGTATTGCGCTTACTTGATAATGGACAACCAGCTCCGGGAAATCCTTATTACAATGTAGCCGGCGCTTCGAGACAAAAGCAAAGTATCTGGGCCATCGGTATGCGAAATCCCTGGTACATGACCATGGATCCTGTCACCGAAAAATTGTATGTGATCAATGTAGGAGGAGATTACGAAGAGGTCAACGATGTGACGGCACCGGATGCCACGAAGAACTATGACTACGGTTGGGCGGGCGATGGAAAATCAGGACCGCAACAACCGAACACAACGATATACCCCACCTATACTTACGGACACAACGGCTGGGGTTGTGCCATCACTTCCGGTGTGGCCTTCAATCCTACCGGTGCTACGGCTTATCCGCCTGCTTACAAAAACAGATTGTATTTCACCGATTGGTGTTCGGGCTGGTTAAGAAGTTTTGACCTGTCCAATCCTGCAGCAATCTATCAGGAATTTTCTGCCAACGATTTCGGCAATGTCCTGGCTTTAAGTTTAGGTATAGACGGCAACATTTATTATTTCAAATACGGCACAAACGGAAGTCTTAACCGATTAGAATACACCTTACCTACTGTGCCTATTATCGTCAATCATCCGCAAAGCCAATCCATCGTTGCCAGTGATCCACTCAACTTATCCGTGACCGCTTCCGGTGCCAATCCTTTGTCGTACCAATGGTATAAAAATGCTGTGCTGATCAACGGTGCAACTGCTTCTACCTATTCCATTGCATCAACCGATGCCAACAGCGCCGGTACTTACTATTGCATTGTGAGCAATACATTTGGAACAGCCACAACGAATAACGCAGTAATTACCATTCAGCCCTTCAATGCCAGACCCGTTGCTCACATTATAACACCGGCCAATACGTTAACATGGAATGTATTGGATGTGATTAATTTTTCAGGAAGTGCCACAGATTCGGAAGACGGCACATTGGCTGCATCGGCCTATGAATGGTCGGTACAATTGCACCATAAAGATTGTCCGACCTGCGAACACTGGCATCCCGGTCCGGCTGCTCCATCCGGAGTGACTTCCGGATCTTTCATTGCCGATAATGGCGGAGAAGTCTCTTCCAGTATCTGGGTACGCCTGATCCTCACCGTTACCGATTCACAAGGCAGAACAGGTAAAGACTCTGTGGACCTGTATCCGAACAAAGTAACGCTTACCGTTCAGACCAACAGAACAGGTTTACAAATCGCACTGGGCGGTTCATCAGTGGCTCCTTTTACGAAAGCACAAGTGGTGAACTCTGCAGTTACCCTTGCTGCACCGGTGTCTCAACTGGTGGGAGATTCATTGTTCACTTTTGTATCCTGGAGCATTGGTGGTGCAGCCACACAAACAATACATGTACCAAATGTAAATACTACCTATAAAGCCAACTACTCTTCCGCTTATACGGGACAAAGGCCCTATGGAGGAATCCCTCATCCGGTGCCGGGTACCGTGCAGGCAGAAGATTATGACTTAGGCGGAGAAGGTGTGGCTTATCACGATAACACCAATGGAAATGCAGGCAATCAATACCGTACCACAGAAAACGTAGACTTGGAAATTTGCAACGAAGGCGGGTATAACATCGCTTATGCAGTCAATGGAGAATGGCTGGAATATACTTTGGACGTGTCGCAAACAGGCCTATATACGGTGCTGCTCCGCGTTGCTACGCCAAATGCTAACCGCTTGGCTCATTTGGATATTGATGGTGCTTCCATGGCAGCAAACATCGCTATTCCAAATACGGGTGCTTATCAAAACTGGCAAACTGTAACCCTTCCTAATATTTCTCTTTCAGCAGGCATCCGAATACTTCGAATGACGATGGATGCAGATAATTTTAATGTATCTTTTATTCAATTCAATCTGAATACAGTAACAGATACATACCTTTCATCTGGCAACCAATCGAGCTTTGAGGCTTTCCCTAACCCGACTGAAAACAGTGTGAGCCTGCAATCTAAGTTTGCGATTCATTCTCCTTTATCGATCACTTTGCTGAATGCACAAGGACAAATAGAATGGACAAAAACAATTTCTGTTTCGGGTGATGCACTAGCAGAAAAAATTGATCTGTCTGCACAGGCCGCCGGGCTTTACTTTATTCGTATGGTGTCTGAAGAGGGCACGCAGACGATTAAGATAATCAAGAAATAGATAAAATAGAATGAGTAATAAATAAGTGACACTATTTATCAACGATTAAACTTTATAAAATTAACAATAAACAGTAGGGCATGTCCATGGAATGATTTGGGCGTGCCCCGCCGAAAAGGCGGGTCGGGCTATCCGTTCCAAGTCCTCGCTCAATCATACAGCAGTTCATTATCTGCTCCTTTTTTTCGCTCCGGGCTTTCCACTTCTATCCCTCACACAATGCATTCAGAATATTAAGAGAACATACTATTCCATAAAATTACATCCTATCAATTCCAATCCTCATACTGCCCATCGTGCCCGCTGGCGCGTGTGAGTTTTTTCCCTTCACGGAATACCAATTGAAGACCATGTGTTTTTTCCCATTCACATGTGCAGGAAATGGCTAGGTAATATTTTCCATTGGTATTTTTTTCAATAAAA
>JACMQM010000316.1 GCA_014376985.1 Cytophagaceae bacterium
AAGTATCTGTAGTATAGTTTATTGTAATAAGTTGTGTATTTTTAAACATAATCACGATTGAACTGTTTTAGTTCAAGACAGTTGCGAAGACAATTTTTCATGGAAATATGGAATTTATGAAATCCAATGTTTCACCTAAGGTCGTAAATATGCTCATGGTACAAGTTTTTAAATACATCTTGCTGGTGGTATTGATCTTTATGATCTATATCGTCATTAGCACCTCTCTCGAATCTAATCTTTATAAAGAATGGGATTACCTGGCTTCCATACCGTGGATGCGGGCTACTTTGTGGGACTTTTACGCCAACATATTGGTCATCTATTTATGGGTCATTTATAAAGAGAAAAATGTATTTGTCATTTTACTTTGGGCGGTGCTTTTCTTCTGTTTAGGAAGTATTGGTTCTATTGCTTATGTATTGATTCAATTGTTCCGAGCAAAACCAACAGATGGAATGAAAGAAGTATTAATGCAATCTAAACGTGATGTATAATGTTGACGACCTTCTATCTATTCTTACTTTCCTTTTTCGTCATTTCTCTTTTGATGTTTGGCGTATGGCTGTTGCAGTTAAAAAATAAAAATGCGGGTATCGTTGATATTGTGTGGGCGGTAAGCTTTATGGTTTCAGCCTTTGTATTTTTTTTTTTTACAGAAGGCTACGAAGTCAGACAATACATTGTAGTAGGATTAGTGAGTTTATGGTGCCTTCGCTTAGGCATTCACTTATTTGTCCGCAATTGGGGAAAAGAAGAAGATTTGCGCTATACTCAATTGCGAAAAGAGTGGGGAGCGCATGCCAATAGAAATCTCTTTTTATTTTTCGAGTTTCAAGCCATTACGGCTGCGGCACTTTCTGTTCCTCTGATCTGGATATTGAACAACCCTTCACTTGAATTTTCTATTATTGAATTAATTGGTTATGGATTGATCTTGGTCGCCATCATTGGTGAAGCTGCCGCAGATTATCAACTGCAACAGTATAAAAAAACAGCAGTTAAAGGGGGCATATGCGATATCGGTTTGTGGAATTATTCCAGACATCCCAATTATTTCTTCGAATGGCTGGTATGGGTAGCCATTTTCCTCATCGCTCTGCCGGCGCAGTATGGGTGGATCAGTATCTATTGTCCGGTGCTCATGTGGCACTTTCTAAATAATGTAACTGGCGTTAAGATGACAGAAGAACATATGGTGAAGACAAGAGGAGAACGTTATCTCCGCTATCAGTCGTCAACTTCGGCCTTTATTCCTTGGTTTAAAATAACAAGAAAGAAATCTGAGATCTGAGATCAGAAATCAGAATAGAATAAATCTGATTTCAGATCTTATTAATTACTCACACTCAAAACTCAAAACAGTAATGTGGTACACCGGTTTATTAGAAAAAGATTTAGTTCCTGATTTTTTGATTCGTCAAGGCATTAGAAATCTATTGAATCAACGTATCAAAGATGAAACAAATCCTGATCTGGAAGTACAGCAGCAACATTTCATGGACTTATTGAAAACATTCCAGAGTTCCGCTATCGCTGTAGAAACTAAGGCTGCCAACGAACAACACTATGAAGTACCCACAGAATTTTATCTGAATGTATTGGGTAAAAATTTGAAGTACAGCAGTGGCTATTGGAAAAGCGGAAATACAGATTTTGATCGTTCGGAAGATGATATGTTGGAATTGACTTGCCAACGTGCCGAACTGAAAGACGGAATGGAAATTCTGGAATTGGGTTGTGGCTGGGGTTCATTGACTTTGTTCATGGCAAAGAAATTCCCAAACGCTAATATTTTGGCTGTTTCTAATTCGTCTACTCAACGTGCACACATTGAAGAGACAGCCAGAGTAAGGGGTTTGAGTAATGTAAAGATCATCACAGCAGATATCAATGTGTTTACTACTGATCGTCGTTTCGACAGAATTGTATCGGTGGAAATGTTTGAACACATGCGAAACCATGCGCAATTGTTTGAGAAAATTTCAGGGTTCTTGAAAGATGAAGCGAAGATGTTCATTCATATTTTCACACATAAAGAATTGACTTACTTGTTCGAAGTGAAAGACGATACGGACTGGATGTCTAAGTATTTCTTCACTGGTGGCATGATGCCTTCCGATCATTATTTGTTGTATTTCCAAGAGCATTTTAAGATTCAGAATCATTGGAGAGTGAATGGTACACATTACTCTAAAACTTCCGAAGCCTGGTTAAGCAAAATGGATCAACACAAGGATATTATTATGCCTTTGTTTGAAAAGACCTATGGCAAGGATCAAGCTGTGAAGTGGTGGGTGTATTGGAGAATATTTTTCCTGTCATGTGCAGAGTTATGGGGTTATAATAATGGAAATGAGTGGTTTGTAAGCCATTATTTATTTGAAAAAAGGTAAATCCAGGTCTTGAAGCGGGTTCGTATATGTAGGAAAGCTACTTCTATGAACACGCGATTACACACTCTTTTTATTCTTTTCTTCTCTTTCCTTTTTGTCTATGCAAAATTGAATGTAAAAGAAGAGTACCTGACTTATCAGGGAATAGCAACAGACTTGAAATCGAACAAGTTTTACTATTTGGAAGAGCATATGGAGACGATTGATCATCATGTGTTGAAGCACGCAGTGATACAGTACAAAGACTCTGCGGGTGCAGTTATTGCGAAAAAAGCAATCAATTATTCAGGCAATAAAGTGACGCCTGTTTTCGAGCAAAACGACTACCGTGACGGTTACACAGAAGGTGTTTCATTTTCAGGAAATAAATTGGTGTTGAAGTTTCGAAAGAACAAAAAAGAGACATTGAAAACGAAGTCTATTGATATACCGGATAACCTGGTAGTCGATGGAGGTTTCAATTATTACATCAAGAGCAATTGGATAGACTTAATAGCAGGCAAAACCAAAGTATTTAACTTTGCGGTGCCTTCTCAACTGAACTACTTTGCGTTCAAACTGTATAAAGACTCTCAGAAAAATGATGAGATTGTTTTTAAAATGGAACCTGATAATTACATCTTGCGAAAATTGGTAGATCCTATACGAGTAACTTATAAAGTATCTACCAAACGCATTATCAAGTATGAAGGCTTGTCAAATATTAATGATAAAAAAGGGAACAGCTACCTGGTAAAAATCATGTATCCCAAAGTAGGTCCCTAACTTGAAAGAAAAAATTATGAATATAGCAATTATAGGTACAGGCATTGCCGGAATGGGATGCGGACATTTTTTACACAAGAAATACAATCTAACCTTCTACGAACAAAATAATTACATAGGAGGACATACAAACACTGCCTACGTAGAAGGCGATAAACCTGTGGATACAGGTTTTATTGTATTCAACGACATTACATACCCCAATCTTGTTCGCTTGTTTAAAAAACTACACGTAGAAGTATACAATACAGACATGTCGTTTAGCGTACAGCATGTACCCAGCAAGATTGAGTATTGCGGTTCTAGTTTGAACTTGATTTTTGCTCAGCGTAAAAACATCTTCAATCCAAAGTTCATTAAGTTCATTTTAGAAATTGGTCGCTTCAATAAGGAGTGTACAAAGATTTTGGATAATCCTGTTTATGAAAAATATTCCATGGCTGACTTTGTAAGAGAAGAAGGTTATAGTGAAGATTTTTTATACAAATACCTAGCGCCAATGAGCTCTGCTCTTTGGTCTACACCTACCGACATTACCATCAAATTTCCTGCTGTGGCATTGGTAAGATTCTTTAAAAACCATGGTTTATTGGGGTTGTCTACGCAATACCAATGGAAAACTGTTCGCAACGGAAGTTGGGCTTACCGTGACAAACTGATTACACCGTTCAAGGATAAAATAAAAACAAATGCAAAGGTGAAGAAAGTAGTAAGAGTAGGCGATAAGGTAAGAGTATACGATGAGCAAGGAGGCGAATCAGAATTCGATAAAGTAATTTTCGCTTGTCACGCGGATCAGGCGCTGGACCTATTAGGAGATGCAAGTCATCTGGAAAAATCATTGTTGAGTCCGTTTGAATACCAAAGGAATATCGCTACGCTGCATACGGATGCTTCTCTGATGCCTAAGATCAAAAAGACCTGGTCTGCCTGGAACTACCGCATCGAAAACGTCAACAATGAATTGGTGGCGCACACGATTTATTACATGAATAAGCTTCAAGATATTTCGAAGAAGAACGACTATTTTCTATCGATTAATCAACCGAACACGGTTCATCCTTCGAAGATTTTAAAAACGATTGAATACGAACATCCGATCTTTACACCGCAAGCCTATAAGGCGCAAGGCGAATTGCACAAATTGAATGAAAATGGTCAAGTATATTTCTGTGGAAGTTACTTTAAATATGGATTCCATGAAGATGCTTTTACATCAGCAGTCAATTTATGTACAAAACTGACCGGTAGAGATGCCTGGGAAGAGTAGTAAGCGAGAATTTAAGAGGCACGAAATTATAAGTAAGCCTAAATCCGTTAGTATTTCTATTTTCGTAAATATTGAAAAGCAAATCAGCTATGAATTCTTGTATCTATAAATGTTCCGTAATGCACCATAGACTTGTTCCTAAAAAGAACAAATTCAACTATGATGTGTTTATGTTCTACATAGATCTGGATGAACTGAATTTACTCTCCAAAAAGAACTGGTTATTTGGCTGGAATAGGTTTAATCTATTCAGTTTCCACAATAAGGATCATGCCAATAGAACTGGAGGCATTATAGATAGGTCTTCCTCCGTGAAATTGAAAGTCATAGAATTTATTAAAAGCGTAGGAATAGACACGGTACCTTATCGCATCACATTGCTTAGCAATCTAACAACTGCCGGTTACCTGTTCAATCCGGTTTCTTTCTATTATTTGTTCGACATAGAGGATAAACCTTTTTGCGCCATTGCAGAAGTAAGCAATACATTCGGTGAGATGAAATTATACCTTATGGATTCCAATCAACTGGTAGGAGACACATTCTCCACCATGTTGCCGAAGAATTTCTATGTATCTCCTTTTTCGAAAGCGAATACCTGGTTTCATTTCATCCTAAAAGTACCTGGTGAAAAGATTCTTCAGCGTGTCGATGATTATACAGATGCCAAAGGAGATCTGTTTTTACTGAGCTCCATTTCCGGTGTTAGAGAAAAATTGTCGGACGCCAATATGCTGAAACGATTTTTCTCCATTCCTTTCATCACCTTAAAAGTGATTGTGCTGATACACTGGCAGGCGATCAGAATTTATTTGAAAAAAATACCTTATTATAAAAAGAACGACGACCAACAATTTCAACAACAATACATTAAACTTTAACGGTATGGACACTTCACTGTCACTTATAGGAAACAACAAATTCTCTTTGGTTGAATTACTGGTGTTGCGAACATTTGGTAAAATGACTAAAGGTAGATTGCATGTGGCAATGCCTAATGGTGAGCATTTATATTTCGGAGATGGAGAAGAAGCCGTATCCGCTAAAATTACCATACACAGATCTGCATTCTTTAAAAAATGCCTGAAGTATGGCGACATTGGTTTTGCTGAATCTTATGTAGATGGAGATTGGGGAACGAATAACATAACAGATGTTGTGGCCTGGTTTATCCTCAACATGGACAATAATCCATCGATCAGCGGTACGAAGACTTCTTCTTTTATCACAAATATCTTTTCAAGAATAAACCGTTGGTACCATCTTTCAAGAAAGAATACCATCAATGGATCTCGTAAAAATATTTCCGAGCATTATGATTTGGGAAACAGCTTTTACAAATTATTTCTTGATCCTACCATGACGTATTCCAGTGGTATTTTCAGAGATGAGAACACCACCTTGGAGGAATCTCAAGTTGAAAAGTATGATCGTTTGTGTCGTTTATTAAAACTAAAACCAACAGATCACTTATTAGAAATAGGAAGTGGCTGGGGAGGATTCTCTTCTCATGCAGCCAGAAATTATGGTTGTAAAATTACAACGGTAACTATTTCGCAGGAACAATATACGTATGCGAAGCAACGTTTTGAAAAGGAGAATATTTCTGACCAAGTAAACATTTTGTTGGAAGATTATAGAAATATAGAAGGTAAGTTTGATAAAATTGTTTCCATTGAAATGTTGGAAGCTGTCGGTCATCAATTCATGCCAACTTATTTTGACAAATGTAACGAGTTATTAGCAGAAAATGGATTATTGGCTTTACAGGTCATCACTTCTCCTGATGCTAGATATGACGAGATGCGCAGAGGGGTAGACTTTATCCAGAAACATATTTTCCCTGGTTCTTTATTGCCTTCTGTTGCTCGCATCAACCAATGCGTTAATAAGGCATCAAACTTGAATCTTTACGATATTAAAGACATTGGTATTGATTATGCAAAGACTTTAAACATCTGGTGTGAAGAGTTCAATAAGAAAAAAGAAGAAATCATAGCTTTAGGTATGGATCAGCGTTTCATCCGCAAATGGAATTATTATTTCCAATACTGTGAAGCAGCATTCAAAATGCGTAACATCAGTGTTATGCAATTAGTGTACACCAGACCTAATAATTTCGAGTTCTAATTATGTTAAAGATCCTTATTATTGTGCTGTTATCATTGCTGTGGAGTTGGCCTGTATATGCACGTCATTATAAGGTTCATAAGGATTTAGATTATGTGAAATTTTCTGAGAAGGATTACGATAAGATTAGGCATAAGCTTGATGTATATGCCCCCAAAGAAAAATGGGCTACCGGTAAGGTCATGGTTTTTATTCATGGAGGCAGTTGGGATACTGGCAATAAAAAACTGTATAAATTCTTGGGTCATGCTTTCGCAGCCAATGGCATTACAACGGTCATCATCAATTACAGGTTAAGTCCGAGTGCCAAATACGAAGGCATTGCCTACGATTGCGCCAGAGCCGTAGCCTGGGTAAAACAGAACATCAGTACCTATGGAGGTAATCCAAATGAGATATATGTAGCAGGACACTCCGCCGGAGGTCATCTTGCCGCTCTGATTATATCTGATCCTTCTTTCTTCGATAAGACAGGTATTAAGAATCCAATTAAGGGATGTATCCTGAATGATTCATTCGGATTGAACATGTATAAATACCTGGAACATGGTTATGACGGTGACGCTACATTTCGTGTCACATTTACTAACTCTCCGGTAGTTTGGAAAAAAGCTTCTCCTTTCTTTCTCTTGCAAAAGAATAGCGTTCATTATTATATCATGCACGGAGGAAAAACTTATCCGGCTGTATTCGGCGACAGTGAAGACTTTCATAAGAAAAATATAGAAGTAGGTAATTCCTCAGAAATACATACTGTCGGGCGTAAGAAACATATAGGAATGGTCTTATTGTTTTTCCGCAAACATAATAAGGAAGTAAAGAAGGTTGTAGAATTTATTAAAAGATAATTGTTTGTTTGATAGTTGTAGTTTAACCTGAAGGCCCCGGTATTTACTGGGGCTTTTTGTTTTTCTCTGTTGTAATTTGATTGAATTGATTTTTTTGATGGCAGTTTTGAAACCTGATGCTGTCGCACAATGCGTAACAGTTTGCGTTATTACATCTGCTTAACCCTAAATCCCCTAAAGGAGCAATGTTGTTAAGTTAAGGAAATCCAATACTTGTTGTTTTTTGGTGTCAGGTTTTCAAACCTGACACTGTTGGACAATAGCAGTTAGTCAGCGTTAACTCCATTCATGTAAGGTCTGAAGACCTTACACCCAGTTTAACAGACTACTTTTTGTTTGTCATTTGGGATTTGTCATTTCGTGTTTGATGAATACCAATTTACTTAACTTAACGACATTGCCCTAAAGGAGACTTTACATTAGGGAGTATGGAGTATGAGTAGTGAGATTGGATGCTTTATACTTGCGCTAACACTCTATACTGTCCGCTCCTAAATCCCCTAAAGGGGACTTTAATATTATCATCAATTATTGGCTACCGGTATGTTGTCCCTGCCGGGACAAGTGCAATCAATCACTCATGATAAACAGCTAAGCTTGTCCCGGCAGGGACAATATCCCGGTAGAAAGATTTTGTTTTAGGGATAAGTCCCCTTTGGGGATTAGGGTGGGATGGTTAGAGCGAAGAAACAGAAACAGAAACAGAAACAGAAACAGAAACAGAAACAGAAACAGAAACAGAAACAGAAACAGAAACAGAAACAGAAACAGAAACAGAA
>JACMQM010000038.1 GCA_014376985.1 Cytophagaceae bacterium
AATACGGGTGTCTGTGTCATGGATACCAGCTTAAAATCTTCTACTGTTTCCTTGAGACGCTGTAATGAATACCAGCTCATTTTTTTTAGATAATTTTCTGAAGAGTGCCCTACTACCCCACTTCTTGTATACAAGCCATTGGGATTGATTCCTGTATCTGTCACATTGTATAAAAAAGCCTTATCAATATTCGATTTCATGATCAATAGCATGGATCGAACCAGCCAAGCGGCTTGTGCATCTTCTTGCGTAGGCAGCGTTTCAGTCGTCGGCACGCGTTGCGTAGAATTATTCGTATCGTAACCATATTCGGAAAGCCAGACCTCTTTACCAGGAAAATAAGTATTCACATAACGCTTCACGATTTCCAACTTTTCATCCAGCTTATCTGCTTCAGGTGAAATACCAATAGATTCCGTAGCAGAGGATTGAATGTCTATTGAATTGGAATAATGGTGAAAATTGATGACATCTGAAGCAAACTTCCCATCTTTCCTATATTGCTTGAACCACAAGTCCATGGCTTTGATGTAATCGATCGACAATCTGGCCAATCCTCCCATCACAACTTTCATCTCCGGGTTGGCTGTCTTGATACCTACATTAGGGCCCATTGTACCGCAATGTCCGTCGTATGCAGCAGACATCATGGCGGCAAATTCATAAGGAGAGAAATAAGCCTGAGTACCTTTCCATGTTTTATCCGGTTCATTCCAAACCTCTATGTACTCTAGTAAATCCAAGCCAGAACGTTTTGTATTGGCAGGAGATCCTGTCCAGAACGGTTGTTCATCAATGGTCAACAAATTAGGCGGAATCGTTTTCTTCCCATAACGTGCACTGAGCTGAAAGAGAAACTTGGCATAACGTAAGTAAGAGGCAGGTGTTTCAGGATTTGCTCCCGGAGTGATAGGTTTCCAATCCTGGTTAAAATTAGGATCTTTAGAGGTGTTGAACCAATCCGGAGTTTGGTTGATACAAGGCACCACTACAAAGCCCTCCTGCTTCATCGTTTGATAATGACTATCGAAGTTACCGGCTCCTGATCTTGTGGGCTCGAAGGTAACTTTATCTGGTAAGCCTTCCATCCATTGCCAATATTGGTATTCGCGTATATATTTAAAAGGACTGAGCACTTCCTTGGGTACCCAGTGAAAAGAGTTGACACCAAAGGTTCCGTTGACATTATTTTGCATTACAAAAGACACTGCTGGACCAGGAGCAGGATCAGACATGGTACCATAAAATTCCAGTTCCGGAGGAGATGCTGTTTTAACAACAGGAATAGTAATGACAAGATATCTTGCTTGCACATCAAAATTGACCTCTCTCCATTCGTTGTATTTATCAAGGTTCATGTTCACCAATTCCTTCGCTAAAAAAGGTGATGAACCAGCCGCAATTTTAATTCTATGACTCCCGTTTCCATCGTACAAACGAATCTTAGTCAATCTATTGGAAGCTTTTAAATCGATAATGATAGCAGCAGGATAATATAAAGTGTTCCAACCTGGAAACCACTCTGTAGTGATATTGCCATCAAACATCAACATCGGATCACCATCGAAAGTAGAAAGAGAAATGATCATCTCTTTGTTAATAGTGATTTTACTGGATGGAACTACACGTGCAGCAAGATCACCAAATGCCAAAGTAGGAATGACCAAGAAAAGGAATAGCTGGATGTGTATTTTCATAATAGGACCTTAAGTGACTATACTAACTATTTACACAAAGCTTCCCAAAGATACCTTCCTTTTAATCGCTCTGTGTTCCTGATACCTTTCATTTTTGTGCCAGAAATAACTAACCTTTCTTAAATCTTGTTAACTTTATAATCGACCTAATCAGTATAACTTATGGAATGGATCTATGCTCCATGGCCCTGGTACATTGCAGGACCACTCATTGGTCTTACTGTACCAGCGCTTTACCTAGCCGGTAACAAATCTTTTGGGATCTCATCTACTTTAAGGCATCTGTGTGCAGCATGTATCCCTAGTAAAGTCCCTTTTTTTCAATACGATTGGAAAAAGGAAAGTTGGAATCTTCTATTTGCAGCCGGTATCGTGATCGGTGCCTTTATCGCTGCCACCTGGTTCCGCTTGCCCGATGTAGAGATTCAATTGAATCCTGAATTGAAGCAGAATCTATCTGCAAATTATGAGATTACCAACTTTACTGCATTACTTCCAGTAGAAGTCTTTGGCATCCAACACCTAGGTGAGTTAAGAACCTGGATTTTTAGTTTATTTGGAGGCTTTTTAGTGGGTTTCGGAACACGCTATGCGGGAGGTTGTACTTCTGGTCATGCTATTACCGGCCTCTCTACCTTGCAATGGCCTTCACTAGTAGCTACTATTACCTTCATGATCGCAGGCATCTTTGCTTCCTGGTTAATTGTTCCATTTCTACTCTCCTTATAAAATGAATATTACTCCATCTCCCGTAGAATGTAAGAATGAATCGAATTTACCAGAGCGTGGCTTAGCGCTTGTGAAGTATGTCGCATTAGGAATTCTGTTTGGAATCACTTTTGTCAAAGCAGAGATCATCAGCTGGTTCAGGATACAAGAGATGTTTCACTTTCAATCCTTTCACATGTATGGTGTCATAGGATCAGCAGTAGTCGTCGGCTTGATTTCCATGCAACTCATCAGGCGATTTAACATCAAAACCTTATCAGGAGAAGAAGTTTACATCACCCCTAAAAAATACAATAAAGGAACAGTAATCGGAAGTATCTTTTTTGGCTTTGGATGGGCCATTACCGGTGCTTGCCCGGGACCGATCTATGCGCAAATTGGAGCAGGATTTTTAGTAAGCGTGATTACCTTACTTGGAGCAATTGGAGGAACATTTGTTTATGGCGTTTTGAAAGATCGATTGCCCCATTAAAAAGAGCGAGCAGTAAACGGTGAAGTCTGAGCAAATAAAAATAAACCTTTTTACTCACTTTTCACCATTTACCCTTCACTTAATTTATTACTTTACCGAAACAACCCTAAACTCAAGATTTCTAGTATTTTGTCCATTCTCCTTATTGTCTGCATCTAACACTTTAAGTTGCTATTCTTTGCTTAAATGGTTTAGTCGAACAGCGGCCACACCTTTTGAAACGACGTAGTCCGTCACCATTTTTTCTCTGTCGGAAGCTATTTTCAAGTTCTCATCAGTACTTCCAAGATAGTCTGCATGAGAAATTAGTTCCATCTTAAAGCCACTAAAATGTTCCCAATAGCCTACTAATTCGCCTAAACTAGCCTTTGAATAATCAGTAATACACTTCGTTTTTGCAAAAGCAAAATGAACTTTATAGAATAAAAAAGCCACTACTTCTGGTGCTTTATCTGCTTGTTTTTTCAAGTACACACTCTTGAAATAGTCCAATAATCAGTTGTAATAATCAGTCTCAGGGCATACCAAAAATGTATCCTTTAATTGAGCATACACTTCCTGAGTAGAATCCTTCAGGTCAAGGATCATGTATGGTGTTCTACGATTCATTTGCAAAGCCCCTGCCGTTGTATTGGTATCAATACGCTAAGTTTCTCCATAGCCTCTGGCGAAGATACGTTTAGCATCAAACCCTTTGTCGATCAAGTACTGCACCACAGACACGGAAAGGGCTTCAGAAAGCACGTGGTTGTAATCGTGCCCCCCCATGTTATCCGTGTGTCTAAAGATTTGAACCACTCTATTTTTGCGTTTCGAAATCTTCTTGTATAAACGATCCAGTTCCGCTTTAAATTCCTTTCTTAGACCTGACTTATCGGTATCAAAAAATACATTCTTCAGAATCTCTTTCTCTCCCGCTCTGAACGTGTGTAAATACAGGTCCTTTCTATACTCCGTGAATTTTGCTCAGGTTATCAGGTTAGGCCATTCAATATTATCAGAATGTAACAAGTAACCGTCCAGGTCTATTTCTATACCATAGTTCTTCCCCGCAGGAAGTGCAATTGAGAACTTGTCACCAAATGATTCCGATTTATAAACTGTTACCACCTGATCTGTTTCATTGTCGGTAACGATGATTTCAGCAGCCAATGGCTTCTTCGTGTCAGCGTCATATACATGTCCGATCATAAGTGCCAGAAAATTTTTCTCTTTAATGCTGGTTGCCATGTAAATATCCTTGCCACCATAACTGTTTTCCCTTACAGAAGAAAAATAAGCACGAGTGACATCCGCTGAGAACACGATATAAATGTCATCATCGGCTGTATTGTAGGGAAACCAATGTTCTCCGGGTCAGACCAAGACTTGGTAGCATCGCTGTAGACCGTTTTAAAGATGTCAAATCCACCTACCGAATTTAATCCATTAGAACTGAAATACATCGTTTTACCATCAGGATGCAGGTAAGGACCATGCTCATCGTAAATCGTATTGATCTTGTCCGAGAACAATTGAGGAGCAGACCATTTGCTCTCTGTATCTTTTCGCATCCTACATTTTCAATCTGAACTTCCAGTGGTTTTTTCATCAGTTCTATACCCACATGGCAGCGACCAATTTCGGCATCTAATCCCGTCAGTGTATGAGGATACGTTTTGATGTTGCCATCGGTTTGCACCTTTTGTTAGTA
>JACMQM010000317.1 GCA_014376985.1 Cytophagaceae bacterium
AGTAGATTCGTCGACGATAGTGCCGTAATCACCATCGAGAAAATACCGTACACTGTATCCGTCTATTCCCGTCACAACGCTCAGGTCTCTGTTGGTATTGGTGATGGTGAGCACCGGCACGGCTTTCACCAGATAATTCTGTTCGGGTACTGGAAAAGCACCGAATCCCATAATGCTTACACTACCTCCAATTTTCCAAGTAGAAGCTGCTCCAAAGGTAACGGCATCTAAAGTATAGGTTTTCGTTGTTCCTGCCGTAAATCCATCGGTGTAGGTTTGTGAAAATGTTTTTACTGTATTGCCAGAATTGTTTTTAAGTGTTATGGTTACGGTATAACTAAAACCGGCAGGAATACTCATCTGGTTGTTGGTCGCAGACACCAGCACATCATGTGTGCTGTTTTCACAGGCATATTTTGGCAGCGTAGAATAACCTACTTGCGCAACGCTTAGATAAGTGATAAGCGAGAAGAAAAGGAATAAAACAGATTTCATAGCAGAAAGTTGTAGTTTGAACCTGCTGTTGCAGGGGGTAGTAGTAATTAAGATACATAGAAATTAAGAACTTAAAAAGCTTGATAGCTTTATTTACCGGTTTGTATCTAATTGCTAACGAGTCAAACAAGGATCTTTTTGTGCCTTATAAATCGCAGGAGAGAGTAGAAATAAAAAGAATTTATTTTATGTGTGTTTTTTGGAGGAACTCTAACATTTCATCACCGGTAAGAATATCTAAGGTTCCATGTATAATGAATTGCACCCCCACACATAAGATAAGGAAGCCCATGATTTTAGTCATTGCATGCAATCCGTTTACACCTAGAAATTTCACCAATCGACTGGCAAATCGGAGGACAATAAATACAACAACAGCTACAGCTAAAATACCCATTGCGATGTAGGTATAATCGATTACACGATGTGCGAGTGAGCTCATTCCGATCACTACGGAGATTGAACCTGGACCGCTTAAGCTAGGCATAGCCAGAGGAGTAAAAGAAATATCTTTTTTGACTTCCGCTTCTTTGGTTTCTGCTTCTGTATGATCAAAACCATCTTTGGGACTCAACATGCGCATGCCTACACCACATACCAGTATGCCCCCTGCAATACGCATACCGGGCAAGGATAACCCAAAGAAGTTCATGATAAACGAACCCCCGACCAATGAGACCAGTAAGATTGCTACCATGTAGATTACACCTTGCCTACCTTGCGTATTGCGCTCTTCATCGGTGTATCCGTTCGTTAAGGAAAGGAACAGCGGAGCGGTACTAAAAGGATTAATGATAGGCAATAAAGCGGCGACCGTGGCAAAAACTAGTTCTAACATAAGCTATTCAGAAAGCCACTAAGTTAGCAAGGTATGCAGTACAAACAAGGAACTATTTAATAAAACTTGAATCAATGTAATTGTTGTAATACGAAAAATAATAGTCAAAATCAGCTAGCGCAGTTTCAGAACTGTCAAACGTATGTCTGAATAAGATTAACTGATTGTTGATCGTTTCTATTTTCTTAAATGTAACCTTGTATTTGCTTAGAGGTCTATGATGAAGCGCAACAAATTTTTTATACTTGAAATGAATCATCGAATTTTTCAAATCAATTTTGTAAGTCCCCCAGCCGTAATAAGCTCCTCCATGATCATTCCAATAAGTTTTAAAATGATTGCCTTCTATTTTGTAGCATGGAGGGCTGAATAAATGAACGGTATCAATATAGTAGACACCGTTCTTAAGCAATGAGGAATGATAGCTTTGAAAGCTGAACAGAATAAGTAATAGTAAAAACAGAAAAGCTTTTTTCATGCTATGCAGAATACCTAAACTAAGGTAGTCAATTTTAATACCGATCAAAAAGGCATTCTCTGAATCACTATTAATGGGTATTGTTGTTGCAGCAATGTCACACTACCTTAGTAATTGCTGGAGACTCATGTGTCATGACAATAAATGAACATTTATTTTGGCCTGTTACCTTCTTGCCGCAAGACGAATAAGAGGTTTGTTTTTTAACATAGTTATTTGCGAACTGCAGGAAAATAAGAATAGATGAAAACAGAATGCAGCATTATTTTTAATCAAAAGAGTATGAAACGAAATTTGTGGTTATTACTGTGTATTATTTTTCTTTCGTATGAAACAGTTTTGGCACAGTTAAGCATACAGGCTAGTCAATCCATGGTGTGCGCAGGTACGCCAGTTACTTTATATGCGATCGGCAGTTTATACCAATCCCATTGGCAACCGGGTTCTGTGCCCGGCAAGACGGTAACTTTTTATCCGATGACTACCACTACTTATACGCTTATATCAGGACTCGATTCAGCGAGATATACAGTGTATGTATGTCCAAATAGTAATTGCACAACTACTAATACTTCGTTTGTTCCTCTTTTGCTGAATACGGGCAATAGGGGATTATCGTCTATCTTGGATTTTGGAGAGCAGGATGCACATTGGATGATCAGCAGAACATTAAATGGGACCTATATACCTGCTATTGCATCCGACGATACGCATATACCGGGTAATTACAGTAAACCAATTTGGCCTAATGCACAATGGATAGGACCTGATGGTATGCTTAGTTCTCCCGGTAGCGGGACTTATTTTTTTCGGGTGCAGTTTACGCTAACAACTTTGGAAGCAGGTTCGTTAGTTCTTAACATGCAATTTATGGCGGACAATACAGTAATGGGTGTGAGTGTAAACAATGTATTGGTTCCCAACAGCGCCACTCCCGGCAGTTCTATTTATGGTTTTCAATCACCGAATGCATCCAGTGTGAATATGCAAAGCCATTGGATAGAAGGCTTAAATACAATCAGTGTACAAATAAATGATCTGGGTGGTTATGTTGGTTTTGTCGCTCAGCTCAATCCTCATGTTGTAATTCCAACGCCCGAAGTAAAATGTAAGGGCAAAGTATTTATTTCAGCAGATACCTTGGAAATATGCAAAGGAGACAGTGCGCAATTAATAGCAGAAAATGCAGTCTCATATTCCTGGCTGCCTGCAACGGGATTGAGCGATCCATCGATTGCTAATCCCAAAGCGAGTCCCTTAATGAATACCACTTATTATGTCAAAGGAATCGATTCTGCTTATCATGTCAGCTACGATTCAGTAGTGGTAATCGTGTACGATATGGCTCACATTAATCTGGGGAGCAGCGACACGACCAGGTGTTCCGGTCAACTTATTATACTGGATGTTTCAATGCAAGGCACCAGCGTGCTGTGGCAGGATGGAAGTACTAATCCTGTGTATATCGTGTCTGATAGCGGGACTTATTATGTGACGGTGACCAATCGATGCGGCATAGCCTACGATACCTTAAGAGTTCATCCCTGTTGTGAAACGTTAAACATTCCCAATCTATTTACGCCTAATGAAGATCAGCACAACGAGTATTTCCATATCGGTTGTTTGGGCACCGGAGGATGGAACCTAAAGGTTTTCAACTGTTGGGGAGCATTGGTGTACAGCAACAGTGATTATCAAAACAACTGGAACGGAAATCATTCCAGTGATGGCGTATATTATTACCAGTTATCGAAAAGTAATAAAGAAGAATACAAAGGTTGGGTACAAATTATCCGATAGCTTATTTTTTAAGCTATTATTTCAAACTAATAAATTCACACATTATAGATAACCACTGATCCTGCTACCATGTCATGAATCGCTCTGTGCTTTTGACTTTTTGAAATGGTCAGTAAAGAAATCCAGCCTAAAGAACTTTTTGCCACAAACCTTAATAAAGCAGCGGGGAAAGTAATATTCTTTGTTTCATCCGCGTTTTGTCTTACTCTGACAGCGATAAACATATGGCCAATGGTTGCTCCAAATATACTCGTGAACAAAGGGTCGTAGAATAAAAAGATAAACAGGAACAGTCCTATTCTTATACTATCGGGTACATCATTAAAAAGAGAAAGCACTAATGATCCAATGAATATAAATACAAGGAGCACGATGGAATCGATTACCAATCCTTTAATTCTTGCTGCGAGGCTGGCGTATTTTTCTGAGGGTGTAGAGTCTGTCGTCATAAAAAAATTGTTTAAGTAATATTTAACGTTTTCATTTTTGTATGTCTTAAATTAATGTATCCATCGCTTTACTTCACCGGACGTCCATTTTCCGTCTTGTTTTGTATAGAGTAAAATATATCCTCCTCCACATAAAAACGGTTTGCATAATTCTCTTATCAATAGGATGGCCTTTGTCTTATCCTTTGTAATATAAGGGCGGGAAAATACATACCAATTATTTTCATTGGCTAAATTAAATCCAAGCCTTTGATTGTCCCAATTAAAGGCTTTCAGTCTTTCTTTTTCTGAAAGCATATAGTCAATGTCTTCCGTTGAAAGACATTCCTGAAATCTATAGCCGCTTGCCGAGATTGGAGAAATATTTAATTTGTAATCTGTATTTATTCGGAGGATAGAATCGGAGATTACTATAGTCGTGTCAAAAGAAGAAGAATCAAGAACAGCGCTTTTTGTTTTTGTAGCTAGAAGAACTTTTACTTTCTCCTTTATTAAAAAATTATTTAGAAAAGATTCGTCGCTCTCTTCAATTGTAATAACAGTTTCAGGCGCAAGAATAAGTCCATAGTCATAACGTAACTTTTGATCTTTGATTGGTGCCTGCATAAAGTCGTAAATATATTGATTGGACGTATCCATGCGAATGCCGGAAGAATCTGCAATAGCTGTTTCATTAGACAGTGTCGATTCTTTACAACTGACAGATACCAGAAACACCATGGAAAATACAAGATAAACGAGTCTTTGCATGCAACAACTAAAAATTATTTCTTTTGCAAGGGGTCTTCCGGCACCACGTAAACTGTATCACCCAACAATCCCCTTTCTTTCGGATTAGCACAATGGCCTGCAGGAGTGCCGTCAATGGTCGGCTCACCTGTTGTTCTGCTGGCACAACCACTTAAAAACATTGCCGCAGTAATCATCAGTAGAACAGTTGACTTGGTTAATGGGAAAGAAAACTTTCGATTCACATAAGCATGTGCATGAATGAGATGCTGTTGCCAAGGATTGTAAGTGGGTGCAACCTGAGAAGTAAGGAAGTGACCGCATACCTTCTCTTCCTTTTGGGTAGTGAAAAAAGATTTGATTTCTTCATCGCTCATCGCTGTGAAATCAATAACTGTCTTATCACAC
>JACMQM010000318.1 GCA_014376985.1 Cytophagaceae bacterium
CAGGATATACAATTTTCTCAATTTTACGCCGTACCTACTTACCAAAATCCTGCTTTTGCCGGTAGTGCTCATGCTCCAAGAGGTATACTGCACAATCGACTTCAATGGTTGCGTTTAAACTCCAATTATAAAACCGTATTTGTAAGTGGTGACACTTACATGTCAAAATACAGAAGTGGTATAGGTATTATTGCATCCAGAGATTGGCAGGGTGATGGTATTTTAAATTCGACAGAAGTGGGATTGCAATATGCGTATGAATTACCGGTATCAGCTGCAGTGACAGTAAGAGCTGGTTTGCAAGCAAGTCTTGTTTCAAGAAGTTTAAATTATTCAACCTTAAGATTCCCGGGAGAATTTACCGACACTACCGGATATAACGGCCCAAGCGGGAGACATCCTACAGGTTCTGAAAATATTATATACCCAGACTTTTCTTCAGGGCTTATTGCTTATACAGATAAAGCATGGGTTGGTATTTCAGCTCATCATTTAAGTCAGCCAAGTCAGTCATTCATTGGTGATCCGGCCAATTCTCGTTTACCTATTAATGTTTCATTTACCGGTGGCTATAAGATTCATATTCAACAATCAGGATATTTGGCCTATACTCAAGACGAAAAAGAGATCAGCATTACACCAACTTTCCATTATAAGTTTCAAGGCAAATCAGATCAATTGGATATAGGTTTATATGGTATCTATGATCAATTATTAGCAGGATTTTGGTATAGAGGTTTGCCGATTAAAAAATACAGCCCGGATATTCCTAACAATGAAGCGGTCATTCTTTTCTTAGGATGGAGAGTGGAGAACTGGAGTTTTGGATATAGTTATGATATTACAATTTCTCGTCTTGTACAGGCGAAAACAAGAGGTGCACACGAGTTTAATATCACTTATGTGCACCACGTGAAGAAGAGAAGAAAGCCAATGAAAAGACTTCCATGCCCAAGTTTCTACAAGCACTAGGAATATAATTTTTAATTAAAGGTAGTTATTGGAGTTTGAGAAGTAGCGGTGTTATAAGTGGCATTCTCTTCAGGTCGGGCTTTCGCCACTCGCTTCCCGCCGATCAGGCATATCTGGTATAGAACTCTTAGGGCAGGTAGAGCTCAAACAATGGCTCAATCCCTAACGCAAAAGTATATAGTTTAATCAGTTCACCCTAAAAAGAAAATCCTCACTAAAACTCTTAGTGAGGATTTTCTTTTTAGGGTGATATTTTATGGATCAATAAAAGGAGTATTTAGTAGTGCCTTTCCCAGCAGCAGATCTCTTTTTTTCTTTAGCAGCTTCTGCAGCGGCCTCATTTGTCTTACGACGATTTTTTTCAGCTGCGTTCTGATTAGCTTTTCTATTGCTTTTATTCTTGTCAATTATTTTATTGGCTTCATTGGCATGATATCCCCTCTGTTTTTCTTTTTCTGTCTCATCCATTTGATAAGCTGTACTAGATCCTGCACAGGATAACAGGGTTATCGAGCATATATAAATGGCGCTATAGACGTATTTTTTTAACATAAAACTATCTGTTACGTTCAATTTTACGTATTTTAGTAAGGTCATGTTGTAAATATTTTGATAAATTCAATATAATATATTTCTTTTATGAGAATAATTATCACACTCTTCTGTTTTTATTTTACTCTTGTTTTGGCCGTTGAAAGTTCCGCACAGTCTCTAAGCAGAGATGGGAAAAAATACGCCAAGGAAGCCCGAGAATATTTTGAAGCCGGTTCTTATGCAAAAGCGTTAGAGTTCTATTTATTAGTAGAAAAAACAGACGAGGATAATATTGGAATCCTTTATTCTATAGCCATTTGCTATGTAAATACCTTTCAGGCTGACAAGGCTTTGCCTTACCTTAACCGTGTCCGCAACTCCTCTATCAATGATCCAAAGATAAATTATTACTATGGTGTGGCCTATCAGTCCAATCATCAATTTGATGAAGCGGTCAAGCATTACAACATGTTTTTACAAAATGAAAAAGACGAAGAGGAAAGAAGAAAGGTAAAACATTACATCGTTCAGTGTACCTACGGGAAAGAATTGATGGCAAAGCCTGTAAAAATCACTGTTGAAAATTTGGGCAAAGGCATTAACACACAGCACGCCGAATATACTCCGGCTATCTCTGCTGATGAACATGCAATGTTCTTTACATCGAGAAGAGAAAATTCAACTGGTGGGGAAAAAGATCCCCAAGATAATCAGTTTTACGAAGACATCTACACGTCAACTAAAGTACAAGGGAAATGGACGACTGCCACGCACTTAAACGGCGACATCAACTCTGCTTCACACGATGCTTGTGTGGGTTTATCTTCAGATGGCCAGATGATGTTTATATATAAAACAGAAAATGGCGGAGATCTTTATATTTCAGAATTAAAAGGAGCACAGTGGAGTACTCCGGTTGTGTTTGCTGAAATCAATTCTGAATTCTTTGAACCTTGTGCAGCCTTCAGTGCAGATGGTAATACTGTGATCGTGGTCAGTGACAGGCCAGGTGGCTTTGGTGGTACCGATCTTTACCTCTCCAGAAAAAATGCAGACGGTTCGTTTTCGAAACCCAAAAACTTAGGACCTAAATTTAATACCGAATACAATGAACTATCTCCATTTATTCACTCCGATGGAAAAACACTTTCTTTCAGTTCGGAAGGGCATAAGGGAATGGGTGGCTATGATATCTTTTCTGTAGGGATAGATTTGGCTACAGCAGAGGCTAAAGGAGATCCTAAGAACGAAGGGTATCCGATTAATACAGCCGGTGACGAAATTTATTTTGTATGGTCTGCCGATAACAGACGTGCTTATTTCTCTTCGTCCAGAGATGGAGGAATGGGGGATAAAGATTTGTATGTATTGGAATTGCCGGAAGCAGAAGCAAGGCTTGTCGTGTTTACAGGTACTGTAGTAGATTGCGAAACAAAGAAACCTATCGAAGCTACCATAAGCATGGTTGATAATACTACTCAGAAGAAATTAGAATCTCATAAATCAAACTCTTCAACAGGTAAATATGTAGTCGTGTTGCCGGCAGGAAAAAACTATGGTATTTCCATCGAAGCACCTGAGTATGCTTTCTACTCTAAGAACATTGACATACCTGATCTTAAAAACTTCAAAGAAATATCCGATGAAGTATGTCTTCAAAATGTAAAAGCAGGTACAAAAATCGTCTTGCGAAATGTATTCTTTGATATCGACAAAGCGACCTTAAGAAAAGAATCAGAAAACGAATTGAACAAGTTGACTGAAGTATTGCAGCAAAATCCTGGTTTGTCTATTGAGATTTCAGGACACACCGATTCCGATGGTGAAGCGCAACACAATACTGATCTTTCTCAAGCAAGAGCGCAAGCAGTGTACGATTACCTAGTAAGCAAATCTGTTGCAAAAGAGAAAATGCGATACAAAGGATACGGAGAACTGAAACCGGTAGTGAACAATGATTCACCGGAAAATAAACAATTGAATCGAAGAACAGAGATTGAATTCTTAAAATAATTTAAGTTGAAAATAGGAGGTATAGAAAAGATTCGGAGAATCTTTTCTATACCTCCTATTGATTCTAAAAACAAAACAATGTTTGAACGCTTATATTTAAATAGTTCATTTTAACCCCGTTAGTTTTTTTAGGTATGTGGATAACCTGCGGAAAAGCTCTTCCATTATAGGCCCTTATTTTTAGTAACTTTAACCTTTAATTTTTAATCCAATGGAGCATATTTCAAATGGTATAAGTAAGCAAAAGCTAAAGGCTTTTACGCTTACAGAAGTTTTAGTCGTGTTGGTGATTGTGGGTATACTTGTTCTTTTAGCTTTACCGAATTTATTGCCTTTGATCACAAAAGCTAAAAGTACAGAAGCTAAAATTCAACTGGAGCATTTGTATACGTTGGAGCGTACCCATTTTTACGAAAAATCTAAATATAGTAGTGATCTTCCTGCTATAGGTTTCATACAAGAAAAATTAGTAACAGAATCTGAAACTGGTCAGGCCAATTATCAAATAGAAATCATAGAAGCATCGACTACAGGTTTTACAGCCAAAGCCACCGCTGTAGCAGACTTTGATGGAGATGGTGTATACAATGTTTGGCAAATTGACCAAGAAAAAAATCTGCAAGAAGTAACTCCTGATTAAATGCAAACGCTTTTATTCTTTGCAATTGTTTTTGTTTTGATTGCGGTTACTGTGGAAGATTTTAGAAGTAGACTGGTACATGCATTTTGGTTTCCTGCTTTATTTCTATTGGCTTTTGGTTATGCCATTCAATTTGAAAGTAGTGCGCAAGTTATAGAACAGGTATTGATCAGTTTCTCATTCCTTATTATTCAGGGATTTCTACTCATCATCTATTTTATAATAAAACATAAGCGATGGATTAATATTACGCAATCGTATTTAGGCTGGGGGGATATCCTATTCATCATCGCTTCAATTCCATTATTCAGTTCATTTGTGTTTGTCTTGTTTTATTTATGCAGTTTATTACTAACCATTTTATGGGTTGTATTGTATCGATTAACAGGAAAGCAAATGGTGCTTATTCCTTTGGCAGGCATTCAATCTATTTGCTTATTAGGAGCGATCTTCTACCATCAATACATGCAGTTGATTTTGTTCAATGATTATACTTGCTTGCCTTTAATGCTCTAATTTATGGGAACAACAGATGCCGATTTTGTACTATTAAAAGCAGATGTGATACAAGTGATCACACCTGAACAAGCATGGCATTATAAAGTCATACCCGTAAGTCAAGAAGGAGCGAATTGGTTATTTTATGTAGATGAAGGTATATACCATGCAGACTTATCAGATGAATTAGAAATTCTTTTGGGTATATCGGTTGTTCTGGAGAAAAGAGAAAATAATTTAATAAAAAATACGCTCAATCGTTACTATAGACAAGATCAGAAAGACAACAGAATGCAAGTCGCAAAAGCCTTTGAAGGTAAAAGCGATGATTTTTTAAAAGAAATTATTGGTGAAGCAAAACGAATCAGAAGCAGTGATATTCATATAGAAACCTATCAAGATCGTTGCAGAGTAAGGATGAGGATTGATGGTATGCTCGTTGAACGTTACGTACTAACGAAAGAAGAATATCCTTCCCTGATCAATAAGATTAAAATTATGTCTAATCTGGATATTGCTGAGAAACGATTGCCTCAGGATGGACGGATTTTTTTTAATGAGCCCGGAAGCGGAAAGTTTGATATCAGGGTCTCTGTATTACCTACATTGCACGGGGAGAAAGCGGTATTGAGGTTGTTAAGTAACGATGCCACAAACATTGATATTTATAAACTAGGTTTTTCAGAAGAAGACCTGGATAATTACCTAGAAGGTGTCAAGCGACCTGAAGGCATGGTGCTCATCAGCGGTCCTACTGGTAGTGGAAAGACGACTACGTTGTATGCTACATTGAAATTGCTCAATAACGATACAAGAAATATTACGACGATTGAAGATCCTATAGAGTATACGTTGGAAGGTATCAATCAAGTGCAGCTGCGTGAAAATATCGGATTGAATTTCGGAAGTACCTTACGTACTTTCCTTAGACAAGATCCCAATATCATCATGGTAGGAGAGATCAGAGATCCGGATACGGCTTCTATGGCTATTCGTACCTCTCTAACGGGCCACTTGGTTTTATCTACTATACATACGAACTCTGCATGGGGTACAATATCCAGATTGGTTGACATGGGTATCCCTCCGTTTTTGGTCGCAACAACGTTGAATACAAGTGTGGCTCAACGGTTGATCAGGTTATTGTGTACACATTGTAAATATCAGGAAGAAGTAACAAATAAATTATTTCCAAAGAAATTCAAACCTTACAGAGCGGTTTCTCATCATTATGTGGCGAAGGGATGTAACGAATGTTACCATACCGGTTATAAAGGTCGCAAGGCTGTGTACGAAGTGATACCGATAGATGAAGAATTAGCGGAATGTATAAAAAATAGCAATTTCGCGGTTGGCGATCTGCTCAAACAAAAAGGAATAAAAACCCTTTCTGAAAATGCGTTTGAGTTGTTTGAACAAGGTCAAACAACGATGGAAGAAGTGTATCCCCTTTTAATAAATTTTTGATCCAGTGAAAAATAGTTTTATTCAGTTTCTTATACTAGGATTTTTAGTTCTGATCAGCTTTACCACTCAAGCTCAGCAGGAAGATCGTTTTGTTGTGATGGAGAAAAAACTTTCTGAATTAGCCAGTGATGTTCCAGGCTTGAATGAAAAAGTTGAATTTTCTGTGACGGGCGCCTCTCTGCAGGAATTTCTCGGAGGATTAGCATCTTCTCATGAATTAAATATTAGCATTGATCCTACTTTACAGGTTCGTATTTATAATAGATTCAGCAACGAAAAAGTTTCTAATGTGATTCTGTTTCTCGCCAGAGAGTATGATCTTGATATTTTATTTGTAGGGACTATTATGTCATTTAAGAAATATGTTCCTCCTGCTGTAAAGGATGTGGTTCCACTACATGAAATATTAGTAAAATATAGTTCATACAATGATTTAATGACTCTTGATCTACGCAGTGATACGTTAGAAAAGGTAGTTAAGAAAATAACCCAGGTAACTAGAAAAAACCTGATTCTTACTTCTGGATTAGGAAGCAAAATAGTAAGTGTATATATCGAGGACATGCCTTTTGAAAGTGCGATTAATAAAATGGCTTACGCCAATCAATTGAAATTGGTAAAGACAGAAGATAATTTTTTTGTATTAAAAGCGATAGGTGAAGGCGAAGATGGATTGGATGGATTGACTAAAGTAGGTGATAAGAATAAAAAGAAAACGAATAAATCAACAGGGACTGCGAATTCGCCTATGTCTAATGCTTCGGGAGAATTAAATATTGAGATAGAAGAAGATTCATCGACTGGTAATAAATATATTACATTGAATGCTGTCAATGTTCCAATTAATCAGGTATTGAAAGAAGTGACGGCCGAACTGGGCGTGAGTTATTTCTTGTTTTCTGAAATAAAAGGAAATACGACGAGTAATATTAGTAGAGTGAAGTTTGATAACTTTTTAACTTATCTTTTACAAGGAACAGACTATACATTTAAATTAGACGGTCCTCTGTATTTGATTGGAGATAGGAAAATCGAAGGATTAAGAGCAAATAAAGTAATACAATTGAAATTCCGTTCCTTAGATGCCATTAACGAAATCATTCCCGCGGAATTGAAAAAAGGAGTAGAGGTAAAAGAGTTTAAAGAACTCAACAGTATACTCGTTTCTGGAAGTTTACCTCAGATCAATGAGATC
The DNA here is from genome assembly GCA_014376985.1 of Cytophagaceae bacterium. GTDB lineage: Bacteria > Bacteroidota > Bacteroidia > Cytophagales > Cytophagaceae > JACMQM01. The sequence continues at coordinate 7,320 of JACMQM010000318.1, forward strand.
GAAGCTTTTATTAGTGCGTTGGATCGGGTAGTTCCAATGGTGATGATTGAAGTATTATTGCTGGATATTCGGAAGAATAAAAGTGTTAAAACAGGTATCAGAGCAGGCTTGGGAGATTCTACTGTAAAAACGTCCGGTACATTTTTGCCTGGTATAGATGTTACATTAAGTTCTAGTAATGTAAATGAATTCTTATCTTGGCTGGGAACAAACAATGTGTTTAATCTGGGACGTGTTACTCCTAATTTTTACATGACTTTAAGCGCATTGGAAAATAACAGCAATGCAGAAGTAAGATCTACGCCCAAGCTTTCTACACTCAACGGGCACGATGCCTCACTGAGTATTGGCAGCACGCGTTATTATAGTGTGAAAACTCAAAATGTATTGAATAGCTTAACGCCACAAACTGTTGTTACGGAACAATATAATTCAGTGCAAGCCAACCTGGGAATAAACATCAGACCGGTTGTGTCAGGTGATGATCAAGTGACATTGACCATTGATGTCAGCGTAACAGATTTTATCGGAGATCCTCCATCAAGCGGTCCACCTCCATCTTCTACTAACCAGTTTAAATCTATCATTCGTGTAAAGAATGAAGAAATGATTGTATTAGGAGGCCTTGAGCGTACGGAGAAATCTGAAACAGGTTCTGGTGTGCCTTTATTATCCAGAATACCTGTTATCAAATGGCTGTTCAGTAGTAAAAGTAAGGCCAAGAATAAATTGGTGTCTGTAGTTTTTATTAAACCTACAATCATTTATTAGTATGATGCAGCAACTTAAAGATAGAATTTCAGACATACAGACGGTCGGATCTATGGAGTTGCAAATAGAAGCCAATGGTAACATTGTTGGTTATTGGTTAATATTGTCCAAGAAAAAACAATTGTTGGAGGTAGAGAAAAGTGGTGTGATCAATGGAGATCTCAGTCTTCTCCCAACACTAATTTCTAAAACTATTCCATTGGTTTTATCCGTAAGTGGTAAAGGAATATTACATAAAAAAGTACAGCAACAAGGAGATAATAAAGAAAAGTTATTCGATTACGTTTTTCCTAATGCAAGAATCAGTGAGTATGTAGTACAGTACAGTGCTTGTCCGGATAATAGTTTTTATGTATCCGTTGTTCGTAAGGATCAGACACAACGTCTTCTAAAGGAGCTAACGGATTTAGGTTACGATACGCTTTCTTTATCTTTGGGTGCTTTTGCAACTGGATCTTTATTGAAAGCCATACAATTTCCAAATGGTCAATTGAATGCGGGAAAACATCAGTTACAAGTTGATCAGTCTGGAATTTTAGATTATCTATATACTTCATCTGAAAATGTATCAGTGCTTGATGTCGCTGGCCAACAAATTTCATCGGAGTTACTAGTTGCCTACAGCATGGCTTTTCAATCTCTTGTGAAAGGGATAGATAAAGTAGAAGCTGTATATGATTTGTTTAACCAGCTGCAGGCAGACTATAAAGAGAAAAAAGTATTTAAAATGTTAAGTATAGGTGGCCTGGTTTTTTTCTTTGGTTTACTTGTTATCAATACGGTTACGTATTCTTTATTGGCTGAAAAAAACAATCGGTTGTCTGCTGATTATGGAAGTGTACAGCATTTAACAGTATCAAATAAAAAAGATTCAGAAGAATTTAATCGCAAAGAATTATTTCTGTCTCAAGCAGGTTGGTTAAATCCTGCTGCTATTTCTTATTATTCAGATCGTATCGCTTCCTCGTTACCTGCAGAGATTCAGTTGATCAGTTTGTCCGTTTATCCATTCAATGAGCAAGTCAGCAGGAAAGATAAAAAAGAAGTTTTTGAACCCAATATGATTCTTATGAATGGGATATCCAAAAGGCCAACAGATATAAACTACCTGGTGAAGGCATTGAATACTTATTCATGGATTAAACAGATCAAGGTCCAGGATTATTCTTTTGATCATAAAACTGGAACTGGGAATTTTTCATTGCATATACTTATTTCTGGTGAATTGGAGTAAACTTACATATCAGCAAAAAAATAAAGTATTAGTTATAGGCTATGCTGTATTCTTATTTATGGTATACCAATTGGCTATTAGTAAGTCGTGGGATTTATACAGTCAAAATTCATTGCTCGAAGATAAATTAGTAACGGCAAAAGAGTCTTATAAGAACAAGGAAGAATTAGAAAAAAAGGAAGCGAAGTTAGAGGGACATATTTCTTCTTTCTTTGTTGACTCCTTAAGCCATCAGGAATATTTTCTGGAGACGATTTCTACGTATTGTCGCGAGCATCATATTTTGATCAAAGAGATACCTGCAAGGACAGAGTATATTGAAGGAGATTTTGAGGTAGGAACGCATCGTGTCATATTAGAAGGTGATTTTATTTCATTATTAAAAATGGTGTATTTACTGGAACAAAAAAGTAAAATGGGAAGAGTTTCTTCCGTTCTATTTTCCTTAAAGTTTGATACCAAAAGAAAAAAAGAAGTGTTAAGTCTAACACTTTATATACAAAACATTCAAGTATACTCCAATGAAACAAAAAGCTAATCAGTTGTTGTGGTGTCTCTCCTTGATCTGCATGGTTATTTTTACGTCGTGCAAATCTATCATCGAAGAAGATATTACGGATAAAAAAGTAATTGTTAATTCTCCTAACTCGAGCTCGCTGAGGAGTTATAATCAATTGTTCTGGTGGGAAAAATTAGATGGTTCATTGAACTATCAATTGCAGATCGCATCGCCTAGTTTTGACAGTATTCAAAAATTAGTATTGGATACGTTAGTCAAAACCAATAAAGTAAGATATACATTAGCATCGGGCAGGTACGAATGGAGAGTGAGAGCGCTTAACGGATCTTATCAGACACCTTATAGCGGCTCAAAGTTTACCATTGTAGATGCCGATTTAAATACGCAATATGTATTACTCAAAGCTCCGACAACGGGTACATCGGTTAATACGGTATCGGTCAGTTGGTATCCTATTCCTGTTCAGGGTGTTTCTTATCAACTTAAGGTATCTAAATCTAGTACATTTTCTCCCGCTCTTACAGATATCAAAACTCCTTTGACTTCGTACAACCTTACATTGACGGATGAAACCACTTATTACTGGCAAGTTCGGGCTATTAAAGGTACGGATACTTCATACTGGTCAAATCCCAGTTCTTTTATTTACGACATAGCGTCACCAGGTAAACCTACTTTAACTGCACCTGCAAATACAACATCGGTTTTAGTTCCTACTACGGGCAATATGACCTGGACAAGTGTAGAGACAGGTGCTAAGTATTATGTTTATGTCACTTATGGTACTGACGCAGAGCAGAAATTTACTGTAAATACAAACAGTTACGCTTACACAGCAGGACAAAATCAAACGGTGAAATGGCGGGTACAAGCATTTGATACGGCGGGTAATGTAGGTATTACAAGTGATACCTGGACATTTAAAACAGGAACAGCTGTTTCAAGATTAGCTAAATAAAACAGTGGAATTGTGAAAAATAAAAAACTCATGTATGCTTTACTCGTTGTCAGCGCGCTGGTATGGGGATGGGTATTTGTGAAAATATTTACTGTTGTATTCAAGCAAGAAAACACTTCTGTACCTATTGCAAAAGCGAAACGAAAATCTGAGCACATAGAACAAAAAGATACATTTGAGCTATTGGCTAATTACGGTGATCCTTTTATAAAAAGGCGACGAATAACATCGTCTTATGAATACGGTGTAAGTAATTCGACGGTGAACACTGGGCAGGTGATAAAAAAGAAACAAGTAGCAAAGCCTGTAAAAGAAGAAAAAATAATAGACTGGAGCTTTATTAACTATAAGGGAAGAATCATTAGGAAATCCACTGGTAAAACACTTTCTCTTATTAATATTGGTGGCGGGGATTATTCTTTAGAAGATGGAAAAGAAGTACAACAAGTTTTGTTGGTTAAAAGTTATCCGGATTCGATTCAAGTCAAATTTGACGGAGTTAAAAAAAACATTAAAAGAAATCAGAACTGATGAATAAGCTTTTCTTTATCGTCGTATTGCTACTGTCTTTTGCAAAAGGCTACGGCCAGAAGATTGATTATCCTTTGAATAACAGAGTAACGATAAATTATCAGGACTATATGGTCTATGCTCATTTTACAAGAGATGAACGAACGATTCATATAGACGACGATAAATATTACTATTGGTTTGCTTACAATGATATAAAAAAAACGCGTGGAGGCTACGATGGCAAGATCCTGCATGGATTATATACCGCTTTTTACATGAACAAGAACCTTAAAGAGAAAGGTAAGTTTCATTATGGTCTGAAAAAAGGAGAGTGGAAGGAATGGTATCGAAATGGTGAATTGAAAGGAAAAGGGTTTTATAAAAAAGGAGAGAGAAATAAATCGTTTACTACTTACTATAATAATGGTAGAGTAAAGCAAAAAGGCACTTATAAAAAAGGACTACTGAATAAAAAATTAAAGTCATATGATAGTTCAGGTGTATGGATAAAAACGGAACGTTATAAAAAAGGTGTTCTTGTTCCTCAAAAAGTAAGAGCGGTTAAAGTTAAGAAACGCAGATCGCTATTTAATAAAAAGAAAAAGAATAGTCCGGCAGTTGATAGTCTGGGAATGCCTTTTAAGTCTGAGAAGAAGAAGTTTTTTCGTAACCCTTTAAAAAGGAAGTCAGTGCCTGTTCAATCTGGAGTTGAACAGAAGAAACCCAAAAAAGAAAAAAAGGTAAAAGATAAATCAGCTATTCGTGTAAGGAAGCTTAGGAAAGTAGTACCGGCTGATACAGAAAAAAGCAATATATAATATGTTAAGAGCATCTGCGCTTTTTATTGTAATAGTAATTTCTTTTTTACTTGCTTCGATTACAAGTGGAATTGTATACTATACTTTTTATTATAAGATACAGGTGGCTAATCAACGATTGTACAGCAAGCTGACACATAATCTCAACTCCGGGATAGCATATGCTCTTTACTTGCCGGAGTCTCAATCGGTAGTAGAAAAAACGATTGACTTGTATGGAGAAGAAAATGATAAAGTAATCATTAGAAGTAGTGTTTGGGGGGTGTTTAACATGGCATCCGTTTCTGTAACGGATAAAAATGTAACATTGTCGAAATCATTTCTATACGGTTATGCACCGGATAAAGAATCAAACGCTGCGATCTGTTTGAGTAATTCTGATCGGGGATTACGTCTTTCCGGTAAAACAAGTATCGTAGGTACTTGCTATTTGCCTCAGGGTGTAGTGAAAACAGAATCAGTAGACGGCTATTTATACCAGGGGCCAGCGAAATTAATTGATGGAGAAATAATCAAAAGTACCGACACCGAAATTTCGGTCAGTTCATCGATCATTAAGCTTGCAGAGGGATTGTTGAATTTCAATTTTCAGGCTTCGGCAGCGGAAACAGAAAAGGAAGAAGATGTTGTAAAGGATAGTTTAATACATTCTTTTGCAGAACCTGTTTTGTACATCAACTATAACGATGAACGACTAAGGCAATTGACCTACCTCGAAGGGAATATAATTGTATTCAGCAATAAACATATCAATTTGAATAAACACCTAAAGATTAAAGATGCCATTGTAGTAGCACCTTCTGTGCGATTTCCTGATGGTTATCAGGGAACACTGCAAGCCATCTGTTCTGATTCTATCGTAGTGGAGTCCAATGTTGTATTAGACTATCCATCGGCTTTATTGCTGATTAAGAAGAATATTGCCAATGCTAATCCTAAAATACAGCTGAAAGAAAAATCGAGTCTGAAAGGTATCATATTTGCCTATAGTAAGGAACTCAACGATTTCAAGGTATATGTTGACCTGCGCAAAGAATCATTTGTCATGGGACAAGTCTATTCCACCGGAAGTATAGATTGTAAGGGCGTGGTGCATGGAGGATTGATATGTAAAACTATTCTGCTAAAAACAAACACTTCGATCAATGAAAATTATTTACTGAATACGACTATAGATGTAAAGAAGAGATCCGTTTATTATACAGGCTCTAATTTACTTCCGGCAAAAAATAAAAAAAGAATCATTAAATATTTATAGCGTGCGCCAGTTAAAAGCTTCTTCTTTGTTGGAAACGATTGTGGCGATGGTTATTCTGCTGACTGTTTTTTCAATCAGTATTGTTGTCATTCAAAATGTATTACGGACTGCAAGCATGGGTGATCGTACAAATTCTTATTTTCTGTTAGAAGAAGAGCTACATGAAACCATCAAGAACAAAAAGTATTTCAATGAAGAAATAGAAAAGGATCAGTTTAAAGTTTCAAAAGAAGTATTTGATTCTATACTGTCCGATTCTTTACTGGTGATCGAATTGAAAGCTGTAGATGCGAAAGGTGTTGTATTGACAAGTATCCGGGAAACTATTCTGAAAGATGAATAAAGTAAAGGCCTATACTGTCATGGAAATGATTGTAGTCATGATTATTTCATCCATCGTTATTACCATGTCTTATGCAGTCTTCACAAGAGTAGTGTTGTTGAATCATAAAGTAGGAGATATTTATCGTAAGAATTACAATGTCATTTTATTTAATCGTCTGATGACCGTTGATTTTGTAAATTCGGAACAAGTATTAAAAGATGCGTATGGTTTTTCTTGTGTCTATAAAGACCATACGGTCTTTTATGAGATAAACGATTTTTTGTCAAGAAAACAATCTATTGTTACTGATACCTTGTTTTCTTTAACTAATACAGAAATTGAGTATGAATACATTGATAAGGATAAAAAAATAATTAAAAGTATCATTGTTTCAGGCAAGGCCGATCAGCAGCCGCTGAAGCTGATATATCATAAATTGTACGGTTCGGATCTTTTAATGAAGTTAGATGAGCAAGGGAATTGATCTGTCTAAAATAGCTGTGGCTGCCAAACCTGCTAAATCCAAAGAGGAGGCAGGTTTATTTAGTATTTTAAATAAAGACATATCTTTTGGAGGAAATGGATTTAATGACAAAAAAAGAGAAAGCTTTTATCATGAGTTGTCTATTCTGATAGCAGCAGGCGTTGACATCAAAACATCTTTTGAGCTGATCGCTTCTGAACAGAAGAGTGAAAAGGATAAGGCTTTGATTGAAAACATAATGAACAGCATTGTCAATGGTTCTTCTTTCTCCACCGCGCTAAGTCAACAAGGCAGCTTTACCATGTACGAATGTGTGAGTGTTCAGATTGGCGAAGAAACAGGCAAGCTAGTGGCTGTATTGGATCAGTTGGCTAATTATTACCGTAACAACATTGCTCAGAAAAGACAAATCATAAGTTCTCTTACCTATCCAGGTATTGTATTGTTGACTTCTTTGGGCGCTATATTTTTCATGCTAAATTTCGTCGTGCCTATGTTCTCTGACATCTTCAAACGCTTTGGAGGTGAATTGCCTGCGATTACTAAATTCATAATTAACAGTGCGGCTTTCCTGCATGATTTTGGTTTACTATTCCTAGTTGCAACAATTGCTTTAGTTTGGTTTATTTTGAAACAAAGAAAGAAACAATGGTTTCGGCGCTCATCCTCTAAACTATTTCTCCGAATGCCTTTTGTAGGAGAACTCGTTCGGAAAATTTACCTGATTCGCTTTTGCACATCCATGACTTTATTAATCAGTTCCAAAGTGCCTATCCTTCGAGCGATTCAGCTGATTCGAAAAATGATTAACTATTACCCAATAGAAGAGTCTTTGGATCAGATTGAAAAAGATGTGATGGTTGGCATTCCCTTACACGAAAGTTTGGGAAAGTTTAGCATTTATCCACGCAAGATGATTTATCTGATTAAGGTAGGAGAGGAAGTAAACCAGCTGGATCACTTTTTTCAAAAAACATCCGATCAGTATGATGATGAAGTGAAACATTTAACTTCTATTATGGGAAGTCTTGTAGAGCCTTTTATGATTGTGTTTTTAGGTTTGGTGGTAGGGTTTATTTTGATTGCAATGTACTTGCCGTTGTTTCAGTTGAGTAGTAGTTTTTAA
>JACMQM010000319.1 GCA_014376985.1 Cytophagaceae bacterium
AAGGCTTTCTACCGAAAGAAAAACAGCTTACTGCATGTTAATACAAACTACTTTACGCTCCAAGTTAGTCCGGTATTATACTTAAATGCAGGCAAGCAAACTGAAAATAATACAGACTTACTGTACATCAACACCAGAGGAGCAGAAGTCAGAGGCAGCATTGACAATAAAGTAGGCTTCTACTTTTTCGCTGCAGACAATCAGATGTTGATGCAGGATTACGCGACACAAAGAACTTTTTTACCAGGCTTCTCCGATCCTATTGTTCCGGGAGAAGGATTCGCCAAATATTTTAAAACCAATAGAGGTGTCGATTTCATTTCAGCCAGAGGTTATATCACCTTTGGTGTCACCAAGCATATCAAAATACAATTCGGTCACGATAAAAATTTTATAGGCAACGGCTACCGTTCATTATTTTTATCTGACAATGCAGCACCTTACACTTTCGTGAAAGTGATCACAGAAGTTGGTAAATTTAAATACACCAATCTCTTTGCTGATATGAATGCAGGTTATATGAACGGCCAGCGTTACAACAATAAGATTTTCACGATGCATCATTTAAGCTACAATATTCTTCCCAATCTGAATATCGGCTTATTTGAATCCATCATGCAGGGACCGAAAGATTCTGCTGCCACCTCTACTCCTTGGCAATTGAACTACCTGAATCCTATTATCTTTTCCCGCTACATCGAATCTTACCAAGGAAGCGATGACAACTCTATGATGGGACTGGACTTAAAATGGAACTTCCTTCGTCACTTCTCTTTTTATGGACAAGTTTTATTGGATGAATTTATTTTAAAAGAAGTTACCAAAAGAACCGGATGGTGGGGTAATAAGCAAGCCTTGCAAATGGGACTTAAATATGTGAATGCTTTCGGTGTAAAAAACCTAGATTTGCAAGGAGAAATGAATTATGTGCGTCCTTATGTGTACTCGCATAAAAGCAACTTCACGTCTTACACTCACTACAATCAGGCACTAGCACATCCTCTCGGTGCTAACTTTGTAGAGTGGATCGGTATCGCACGCTTCCAACCTGCCAAAAGACTATTCCTGACAGGAAAACTATTCTATATTAAAACCGGCGAAGATAGTTCTAGCTTATCGTCGAATGTAAATAATAATAGAGGAGGCAATATTTTCAAGCCTTATACGTCTGTAGCTACAGCGAATACCTATGGCAATACTATTGGGCAAGGTATTGCAACAGACATTATAATAGCTTCTTTACAGGTTTCCTACATGCTGAAACACAATTTCTATATAGACCTCTATTTGCAGTATAGAAGTAAAAACAGTGCAATGGAATCACGCAGTCTCAATACTACTTTTGTATCGGGAGGTATCCGTTGGAATCTTCCATCTAGAGTGCAAGAATATTAAAAACGAACATGAAAACATTCTTTAGAATTATTTCTTTTGCCAGACCTTTTCAAAGGTACGCTTTACCGTATGCTATATTTTCTATTATAGCCATTCTGTTTGGTCTATTTAACTTCAGTGTGATCATGCCTGTACTGGATATTTTGTTCGGCACGACCAAAGATCCTGCTAGCTATGTATTGCCAGAAGCCACGTTCAGCATGGCATACGTGAAAGCAGTATTGGATTACTACTCCATGACCTTTATACAAGAATATGGTAAACCGGCAACTTTAGTCATCATCTGTATCGTGCTTGCTTTTTCGAATTTACTGGCCAACTTCTTCAAATACTTTTCACTGCGGGTAACCTCTTCTGTGAAAGCAATCGTATTGCAAAACATTCGTCGTGATCTGTATTATAAAATCACTAATCTTCACATCGGATTTTTCAGTAGCGAACGTAAAGGTGATTTAATGTCTCGCGTCACCAATGATGTATATGAAATTGAATATTCCATTATCGGCACACTTACCGTATTGTTTAGAGATCCCATCACCGTGATCATTTACTTCACAGTATTGTTTATGCTCAACTGGCAGTTGACACTTTATACCCTAATCATTTTGCCTGCTTGCGGTTTCCTGATTTCATTGATCAGCAAAAAATTAAAAAAAGAATCCGATGCCGGGCAAGTGACCTTGGCCAATATTCTGAACGTAACAGAAGAAACAATTTCCGGCTTACGAATCATTAAAGCTTTCAATGGAGAAAAATTCATCCGTCAGAAATTCGATCAGGAAAATGATGGTTATGCAGGCCTCATCCGCTCGATGAGTAACAAGCGAGAATTGTCTTCTCCCCTTTCTGAATTCATGGGCATCTGTCTTGTGTGCGTCATCTTATGGTTAGGCGGTAACATGGTATTCTCCGGTGAACTTGAACCTAGTCAATTCTTCTTCTTCATCATTTCATTCTACCAGATTCTTGTTCCGGTAAAAGGTATTGCCGGTTCCATGACCAACATTCAACGTGGTATATCTGCAGGAGAAAGGATATTCAGAATTTTGGATGCACCGAATGAAATTACAGACAAACCCAATGCAAAAGTCATCACTAGTTTCAACGAACATATTGAATTTAAAAATGTATCCTTCGCTTACGGTGAAACTACCATTCTAAAAGACATCAATATTGAAATTACAAAAGGGAAAACGATCGCGTTGATTGGCCCATCCGGTGGAGGGAAGTCAACGTTGGCGGATTTGATTCCTCGTTTCTATGATGTGGCACAAGGAGAAATAAAACTGGATGGCACAAACATTAAAGACATTTCTATCCATTCATTGAGAAGTCAAATTGGGGTGGTGTCTCAAGAATCCATTCTGTTCAACGATACCATTTACAATAACATTGCCTTCAGTACAGAAGGAGTCACGGAAGAAAAAATTATTCAGGCGGCAAAAATTGCGAATGCACATGAATTCATTTTGCAAACAGAAAACGGATACCAAACCAACATCGGTGATCGCGGTATGAAATTATCAGGTGGACAAAGACAACGCATCAGTATTGCACGTGCCATCTTGAAAAATCCTCCGATTCTTATTCTCGATGAAGCGACTTCAGCATTGGACAACGAATCAGAACGTTTGGTGCAAGATGCCTTGAATCACTTAATGCAAAACAGAACGTCATTAGTGATTGCGCACCGTTTGTCTACGGTGCAAAATGCAGATGAAATTCTGGTATTGGAAAAAGGAAGCGTTGTAGAGCGCGGCAATCATCAAGCTCTAATGGCAAATAAAGGATTGTATAGTAAATTATATAATCTTTATAATGATAAGGGGATCATTGAATAAACAACACACACAATAACGATAAAAAGGGTTTCATATAATTAATATGAAACCCTTTTTCGTGTATGTCATTATCATACATTATCGATTGACGCTAAAAGATTCTGTCCTTCCAGAACAAGGAGAAGCTGATTTAGTAAATTTTTTAACATTGTTCCTTCAGGAACAGAATCTCTCAAGCCAATGATAATTTAGCGAGTCCAGTAGGGGCGGCTTAAATCGCCTTGTCCCAGCGGGACAGTAGCCCGTAGCCCAATTATTATAAATATAGCAAGTCCCAGAGGGACGTAAGACACACAGTTTGAATAACAAATCATTTCAAAAATCCATTTACATTGGATCATGAAAAATGTAAGCTTCGTTATAATCGATTTCAAATTTTTGAAGAAATTCTCTGTATTCTACAAGCATCGATTTCTCTTTATGGTGTTCTTCCTGATTATCAACATACGCAGCAACTTTTGAAAGCTGTGATTTTGAATAAGAAAAAGCACCGTATCCAGCCTGCCATCTAAATCTCCTTTTGGTTAATTGCTTCTCATTGATCCATTTGGAAGAACTTGCTTTGATATCTTGCATCAAATTGGATAACGATTGAGCAGGCCTCATCCCAAAAAATATGTGTATATGATCAGGCATACCATTAATGGCGATGACCTTATGATTGTTATTGTGAATAATAGCTGTGATATAATCATACAAATCACTCTTCCATTCCTTTTCAATCAAGCATTGACGGTATTTCACAGCGAAAACAACTTGGATGTGTATTTGTGTATACGTATCTGACATACTAAAAAATTACGTCCCGCTGGGACTTATAAAAAATAAATATTCTATATCTACCGGGCTACTGTCCCGCTGGGACAATTCATTTTATTCACATGGATAATACAATTTCAATTCTGCTATGTGCTCTTGAGCCTTTGCCTCCAGACCAGGCTGTAGCTCTTCCCAACATGTCGCTTTCAATTTTAACTGAGAAAGAATAAAACGAGCGTCTTTGCCTGACAAATAAAAATGAGCATTTAACTTTTGATAATCTGCACTTTTTATGATAATGACTACCGGAATTTCTTTTATCTCCGTCCACTTTTGTAAGACAGCCAATGCTTCTGGACTGATTCCATAAATTTCTGCATATTGCTTTTTACTGGCGTAGCCTTTTAACAAATCTCTATATTTCAAAATTCGCCTTGACAACACAGGACCTATAGCAGGCAATGCCTCCAGGGCAATACTATCAGCAATATTGATATCCAGTACAATCAATGAAGGGGATTGCTTCTTAATTATCTTGCTTGGAGTGGAATCTTTTACTTCCGCTAAATACGGTCCCACTTGTGCGACACGAGAAGAATCCATTCCATAAATGGCATATAAATCGTTGATCTTCTTCAGTGGCTTGACCTTACTTTGATATTTCAAAATACGTTTTGACAAGTATTCAGGCAACCCCGCTGCTATCCAATCTTCTTCTTTCATTTTATCTATCCGTTTATGAAACAAGGCGACCGATTTATTATGAGGTGAAGCGGCTAAGGAATCTTTCCATTCAGCTTCTTGCAAAATCAATTGTATATCGCCGACATCGTAAGGTGCAGGATACAGATAATAGGTGAACAGTGGAGAACAAACAATGGCAGCCGTAAAAAATAACAGCCACAAATAAGCTTTAGCCTGGCGGTGATCCAATTCAAAATACACCCTGCCCAGGTGAAAAAAATGACGTAGCATAAAATCTTTATTACAAGACTTTATTCTGCTTCATTACGCTTCCAAGAAAATAAAATAGTAGAGTTATTTTTTGATTTTATTTTTCTATTGTCCACTTCACTTAGTAAGGCATGGGGTCATTCACTACCTTTTCATAGCATGTATCTTCAATAGAGTAGTTTAACCTGATAAATAGCATCCAAAGTAATACTCGAATCCAGACTGATGCCATTCTCACGCGCTCTCTTCTGTGCATCATGTAGCCATACTGGATTTGATTTAATGAATGCTTTGAAATCATCTACTCGTTTCCCAAACTTGTTAGAATCTACATCTCCGTTTGTATAAAAGGCATATGCATTTTCAATAAATCCCCATCCATAAGTCGGCATTGTAGCGGGAGTAGCCATGATGACAATGACATCATGACGGTCTAATTCATCCTTTATATTGACAAGATCTGTACTCCCATTTCCTGGATATATTTGTTTGTTGTAATACCAGTAATGTGGGTTCGTAAAAACATTTGGAACATCATTGTTTATCATCGTCCAATAAAAACTATCTCCTATAACCAATGCAGAAGGTTTCGTTTTTGCTGAATCAGATTCAAAATAAACTTTAGGATAAGCCATTGGTTCGGAAGAAAGACGAAACATCAGGTTCATTCCATCCTCAATATCATGATCTGCATCCTCCTCTCTTTTATACTGGGTTTCAGTTTCTTTCCAATGCAGATTGGGCATATCAATGCCTCTTACCGTTTCTATGTATCGAATCAATGAATCTGCGGCTATTTCAGCGCCCAATACACTCCAGTGAATGCTATTCTTGGGATAAAGTAAATGTTTATAAATTGGTTTTTGTTCTACAAAATAACGGTTGAAATCAATACAATGAATACCAAATTTTTTTGCGTACTCTGTATAAGCTTCTACGTTTGTTCTTGTTCTTTTTGTAGCATAACTATCAGGAATATACTCAGGATAATAAAATCCTTTTCCGGCAGCCACTACCATGATGATCGTCTTGTTCAGCTTGGCTAAGGTGTCATTCACAAATTTTAATTTTTCCATGCGTGTGCGTACATTTTCTTCACCAATAAAGTCTGTGCCATAATACGCTTTGATATAATTCTCTTCGTATAGGTAGTTGTCTTTACCGATTATCACACCATTAGCTTGTGCTTTATTAAAAAAAGTAAAAGCGATTTGATTATTCAACCGAATACAATAAGACCTGAAACCAAATGCTTCATTGATCTGCTTTTCTTTTACGGTCTGATAATCTCCCTCCAGCCAACCTTGCTTTGTAAACTCAGGCGCAGCAATTAAGATAATGTCTCCCTTTAAAGCTTTTTCCTTCATTAAATGTGTCACACCTTGTATACAAGGCAATACCAGGCAACATAAAACAAAAAGAAATAAATATTTCGGCAAGTCTGTATTGTTGATCATATCTAGAACCTGAAATAAATAAATGGATTGAAACGGACTGCTGTAATAAAACTGACTGCAATTAAAAAAAATAAGCAGCAGATGCCTGTCATGACGATATAACGTCTGTTCGTATACTGTTCAAAATAAATCGAGTCATGTATACGTTGTCCTATTTTGAAATAAGTGAAGAAAGAAAAAATTGCGGCTAGAATAAAGAAAAAATAAAATTGTCTATCTAATGATCCGGAAAAGCGGTGGAAAGAGAACATTCGTTTCAAATAATATATTGCTTCCGAAAATGTTTCTATCCTAAAAAATACCCAGCCAATTGTTATTACTAAAAAGGTAAACAAAGTACGACTGAACTTTCCTATCTTCGCATATATATTTAATAAAAAAATTCGCTCCATCACCAAGAACAAACCGTGATAGGCCCCCCAAATGACAAAGTTCCAGGATGCTCCATGCCAAAAGCCTGATGCTAAAAACACGATCCAAAGGTTGAAATACAAACGACCTTTTGAGTCTACTCTATTTCCACCTAAAGGAATATAAAGATAGTTACGCATCCAATTGCCCAAGGTCATATGCCACCTGCGCCAAAAATCAGTAACACTTTGTGCGGTGTAAGGATTGTTAAAATTTTCCGGAAACTTAAATCCAATCATTCTTGCTATACCAATAGCCATGTCTGAATACCCTGCAAAATCAAAATAAATCTGGAAGGTATATGCTAAAATACCAATCCATGCCATGTAAGAAGATAAGTCTGTATAATTGCAAGCAAAAATAATATCAGCCTGCATACCCATCTGATTGGCTATAATGACTTTTTTTGCAAGACCTATAGAAAAGCGAAAAAAACCCATCAACCTTTCATCTGCCGTATCATTTTGGGAGCGATCAGAAATCTGATCTGCTATTTCATGGTATCTTACGATGGGTCCAGCAATCAGCTTAGGAAACAAAATGATGTAGAGTTGATAGTCCCAAAAATTATTCAAGGGTTTGTGAACTCTTCTGTAAACATCTACCACGTAGGTAATGGTTTCAAAGGTATAGAAAGAAATACCAATCGGTAAAATCAATTTTGTCCAGGGAATGGCTGATGTACCTGCAACGGATAAAACTTCATTAATATTCTCAATAAAAAAATTGCAGTACTTAAAATAAACAAGGAGACCTAAATTAATAGAAACAGACAAGGCTAACATAAGCCTTCGATGCAGAATACTTTCCGTTTTATCCATCCACCGTACCAGGTGGTAATCCAAAAAAGTAGTACCTAATATAACAAAGATAAACTTAGGAGCTCCCCATGCATAAAAGAAGATACTAAAAAACAGGATGACAAAGTTTTTATATTTCTTACCAGCAAAATAATAAGTCAGCAAATACGCCGGTAAAAAATAGAGCAGAAAAATTATACTACTAAAAACCATATTTCATTAAAATAAACTATAATATAAATATTATAACGCAATCTGCCAAACCATAAGGAATCAGATCTTACGCATCAAACGATAAGCCGCCAAATCCTTCTTCACTTCCGGTGCCAGAAAATACAATCCAATAATATTAGGAATACCCATCGCAAAAATCATAGCATCAGAAAAATCAACGACACTTTTTAAATTCATACTTGCTCCGAATATGGTAAAAAGACAGAATATAGAATTGTAAATCACTGAACTGATTTTGCTTCTTCCAAAAATATAATTCCAGGATCTCAATCCATAATAAGACCATGAAATCATCGTAGCAAAAGCAAACAAAATCACAGCGACAGACAATACATAAGGGAACCAGGGAAGCACAGAAGCAAAGGATACTGAGGTCAAGGCTACACCATCATGTGCTTGTTGCGTATACACTCCGCTGATTACGACAATTAAGGCCGTCATGGTACAAACAATAACCGTATCAATAAACGGCTCTAGCAATCCTACCAATCCTTCGGTGACTGGAATTTCTGTTTTCACAGCCGCATGTGCTATAGGAGAAGAACCAATACCTGCTTCGTTTGAAAAGGAAGCTCGACGCAAACCTGCTACCATGGCTCCGATACAGCCGCCAGTAACCGATTTCCAAGAAAAGGCATCCGAAATAATCAATCCAAAAGTACTAGGTATCCTGTCATAATAATAAGCCAGAATCACAAAACCTGCCAGCATGTATATGCCGCAAACAAAAGGCACCAATTTGTCCGCCACATTAGCGATGCGCTTCATGCCACCGAAAATAACCAGTCCGCATAAGATGGCAAACACCAATCCTACCATCCAGGCTTTGTCATATAAAAAAGAATCATGACCACCTGTTACGTGAATCAATTGTGCTGTTGCCTGATTGCTTTGAAAGATGTTGCCTCCGCCCATGGTACCGCCAATGCACATGATGCAAAAAAAGACAGCAAGGAATGCTCCCCACTTTTTCAATGGTGTTGTTTTAAGTCCTTCACTCAGGTAATACATCGGGCCACCGTACACTTCCCCATTAGCGGCGATTTGGCGGTACTTCACACCCAGCGTACACTCTATAAACTTTGCGGACATGCCTAGGAAACCGGCGAGTATCATCCAGAATGTGGCTCCAGGACCACCTGTCTGTACAGCGATGGCAACGCCTGCTATGTTTCCTAAACCCAAGGTGCCTGATAAGGCTGTAGCCAAAGCCTGAAAATGACTGACTTCTCCTTTATGATTGACATCATCGTACTTGCCAAAAGCAATAGCGACCGCATGACGGAATAAACTAAAATTGATGAATCTAAAATAAACCGTAAAGATCAACCCAGCAGCAATCAGCCAGATGACAATCAATGGAAATTCTACACCGGCAACAGGAACAGAATAGAACATAATTTTCGATACCACATCCGCGACAGGTGATACGTAGTAGTCGACGATCTGATCCAGACCTTGTGCCATTATACTTGCTTAAGTTGATCGGCTAAAACTTGTAAGCCTTGTTCAAAAGTATGGGGCTGATAACCCAGATCGCGTTTCGCCTTATCAATGACAAAGCCCGTCTTTAATGGTCTTCTGGCCGGTTGTTTAAAAGTAGAAGAATCTGCTTTTTCAATCAATGAAGCATCCAGGCTAAAAAACTTTGCAGTATGCTGTGCAATATCATATGGAGTTAATAAATCAGCGCCAGAAATATTATAAATGCCTTGAGCATTTTTATCTACTGCCAGAAAACATCCCATAGCCAGATCTTCTGCCAGCGTAGGTGTGCGCCATTGATCGTTGACTACCTTAATTACTTTCTTTTGCTCTAAATTATTCTTTACCCATAACACGATATTCGAGCGGCTCATGTCAGACACAATACCAAAAACCAACACGGTACGCAAGATTGACCATTTGCCTTTCATCGCCTGCACAATTTGTTCTGCTTTCAATTTACTCTCTCCGTAATAGCTGATAGGATCAGGTTGGTCGTCTTCGGTCAACGGACCTTTCTCTCCATTGAAAATAAAATCTGTAGAAAGATGTGTTAAATAAATATTACGCTTATCGCACGCATCAGCGATATACTGAACCGCTTTCACATTCAACTCGTCGCAACCCGCATGATCTGATTCACATTGATCCACGTTGGTCATTGCGGCGGTATGAATGACAGCATCCGGCTTATAGATTGACAATATTTTTTCTACTTCTTGAGGATTGGCAATATCAAGACTTACATATTTATAACCCGTTTTATCCGGATAACGATCCTCTCCTCTTGCAGTAGCAATCAGGTTATACTTCGAGTTTCCTTTTAAAAGATCCGTTAGTTTTTGTCCTAATAATCCATTGGATCCAGTTACTAAAATTGTTTTCATGATTACTTCCCTTCGTAAAATGATTTGGCTTTATACTTCTTGATGATCTTTGAACGCTTCATGACATCTACTTTCATTGTCATGTAAACATTTTCCAAAGGTCTATTCCGATTGTCTGTTTGTTCATTGGCTATCTTCCGCATCACATCAAAGCCATCTATGACCTGACCGAATACGGAATACTGTCCATTCAAATGTTTGGCACCATCATCTTCCAATACAATATAAAACTGTGATCCATTAGAAGCACGCTGCGGGTTGGCCTGGTCACCAATACGAGCAGCTGCAATAGCGCCTTTTTGATGGCCAAGCCCAGTGGAGAGCTCAGCAGGTATAGTATAACCGTTACTTCCCATTCCATCGTTTAATGGATTTTTATCTTTCGATAAGGAATCTCCACCTTGAATCATAAACCCATCAATGACACGGTGAAAAGTAGTGCTGTCAAAATAACCCGACTTCGCTCGTTTTACAAAATTTGCTTTGTGTAAAGGTGCATTGTCAGACAATAAAACAATCATATCACCATAAGCTGTTTTAATGGTAATTACATAATCTTTATCAGCATCTAATGTTTCTGTTGTTTGCGCGAAAACATTTAATGTACAAGCCAAAAACAACAAGGTTAGCAACGACTTCATATAACTATTTTTTATGTCTTTTAATCTCTTCCAATATTTCCAAACCACCTTTAGCAATGATATCATTCGCTAATCGGTTGCCAATAGTCAGCGCATCTTGTGTATTTCCTCTTTGAATACCTTCTATCTGCCTTGTTCCATCGAGGCTGATTACTCCACCTTTTAAAATAAGATTGTCTCCCTCCAATTTTGCTAACGCAAAAACCGGTACACTGCATCCGCCTTCCATTGTTTTTAAGAAAGAACGCTCTGCCAATAAACAATACTCTGTATCGATATCATTTAATGTAGATCTTAGAAATGCTTTTTTATCCGCAGATAAACTTACAGCCGTTTCTATGGCTAAGGCCCCCTGACCTACTGCAGGAATAAATGTTTCTTCGCTTAATTCTTCTACAATGTATTGACTCATCTCCATGCGGTACACACCGGCATAAGCTAAAATCATGGCATCGCATTGCCCTTCCTCCATTTTTCTCAAACGTGTTTGCAAATTGCCACGCATGTCTACCAAATGAATACCAGGGTAGTAATGATTTAGTGTCGCTCTTCTTCTCGTAGAAGAAGTTCCGATTTTCAAATTTTGCTCTACTGCCAGTTTAAGTGTTAGCGCAGGATTTAAACTCACTACCACATCATTCACTTTCTCTCTTTCGCTAAACGCGATCAACTCCAATTCTTGCGGAATCATAGAAGGCATGTCTTTCGCACTGTGCACCGCCAGATCAATGAAGCCTTGTTTAAGTTCTGTTTCCAGTTCTTCCGTAAATAAACCCTTCGATCCAATTTCGGACAAGGGTTGATTTAAAATTTGATCACCTTTCGTGTCGATGATTTTTATTTGCGTTTGCGCACCTTTAGCCTGCAATAAAGCTGACACATATTCAGCCTGCCACAGCGCCAGCTTACTCCCTCTTGTTCCTATGACAAATCGCATCATTCTATTATTATTAATCATCATTTCTTGTTAGCGTCTCGCCAACAAGTGCTGGTATGGAAACGCGTTACTGAAGCGAGTTGTAGGCAAGACGCCAACAACAAATAATTATTTATTACTAAACAGAGTATGTACTTTGAAGTATAAATCCGTCATCATGATCCGTGCATTTGCATTGCGATCAATTTGCATGGTTGCTTCGCTAAATAAACGCGAAGCCTGTTCAATATTTTCGTGTGTCAGGAACTTACCCAACTTTTGAATGAATTCTTTCTCTTCTTGCTCCAAACGCAAAATACTTTCTGCTTCATTGATGACCAACAGGCCTTCCCGCATGTAGTTGTTTCCCATTTGAAAAAATCCCTTTTGATCATCTTTTGATAAAGAAGAAAATGTATCAGCCCAATCCAATCCTTCGTTTAACTTGGATGACATGAAACACACACGCAGCCAATCCCTAAACATGGTACCGACATCAGATGTAACGCCTTCCAGGAGCTGCATGGCACGGCGAATGCTACCGTCGGCGAGAAAAGATTTGGCCGAAGCTTCTTTCTCTGACATTTCTTGCTGAGTAATTAAGTAGTTTGTAACCTCTTCATCTGTAAAAGGTCTTACCCTTATTTTTTGCGTACGAGATAAAATAGTTGTAATGATCGCATCAGGTTGCTGAGCAACCAAAAGGAATAATGTTTTATAAGGAGGCTCTTCCAATACTTTCAAAATGGCATTCGCGGCTTCTTGTCGCATGACTTCCGGCAACCAGATCACCATGATTTTATAATCGGCTTCGTAAGACTTCAAGGAAAGTTTACGAATGATTTGACGGCTTTCCTCCACCGGAATCAACATCGCTTTATTGTCTGCTTCTATTTGCTTGGCCCAGTCGGAAAGGTTTCCATAAGGAGAATGTTCGATAAACTTTCTCCACTCTGGTAAAAACATATCACTGCTCAACTCTACTTTACCTTCACCCTTTACTTTCAACGCTTCTTTTACATTGGCATAGGGAAAAACAAAATTAAGATCCGGATGAATCAGTTTGTTCAGCTTCGTACAAGAAGGACAAGCTCCGCAAGAGTCGTGTGCTTCCATGTCTTTGTTTTCGCAATTGACATAAGTGGCCAACGCCAATGCCAATCCTAAGGCACCGGAACCTTCCGGACCATAGAACAATAAGGCATGCGCGAGGTGATTGTTATCAACGGCATGCAACAATTGTTGCTTCACATCTTCAAGACCAGGTATTTGTTTAAACTGCACCTTGTTGTTCGTTAAATATTGTACAAATTATACTGTTCCCAAGCAGCGTTCAACAAGACTTTATCTTCGGCTGTCATGGTTTTTTTTTTCAATTTCTTTGTTTGCTCTGCCATTTGAAACCATTCTTCCTTTCGATAAGGCTTCAAATCCTGCGGTGATCCCCAGGAATAAGAAGGAATGTACTTCTCCGGAAAACCGGTATCAAACAGGTTCACGCCGATGCCTAAGACAGTACCGGTATTCAGGGTTGTTCCAATGCCGCAACGGCTATAGTCGCCTATAAATACGCCACAAAAGGCCTTACTGGTTTTTTCATAGGAAGCAGTTGTCATGTTATAAACGCTCACTTCCGAATGATTGTTCTTCATATTGGACACATTCGTTGCTGCTGCGAGATTACACCATTCACCAACGACAGAATTTCCGATGTAGCCGTCATGCCCTTTATTGGAATAACCAAAGAACACTGTATTGTTTACTTCCCCGCCAACTTTCGAATAAGGACCAATGGTACAATCTCCTCTAAACTTACTGCCCATGGCCGTTACCGCACCTTCGCACAACGCAAAACCTCCTCGAATCAAAGTACCCTCTTGCACTTCTGCTCCTTTGGCGATGAATACAGGACCTGTTTCTGCATTGATGACAGCGGCTTTGATCGAAGCGCCTTCTTCTATGAATATATTTTCTTTACCGTAAAGTATAGTAGCGGAGTCAATGTTGCTGGCACGCTTTCTCGTTTGACATGCCCATTCAAAATCATGTTTAATTTCTTCGCCGTTATAAGAAAAGATATCCCAGAGGCGATTGATCTTTCTTATTGTACCGGTTGCTCTTTTTTCTACCGTTGCCTTGTCACCACGAAAGGCTAACACGGTTCCGTCTTCGGCAACTAATTTTTGATCGGTAGCCAAAGCTAAAATTTGTTGCGTGATCGAAGCATCAGGAAGCAATGAAGCGTTAATGTTCCATTCGTTTTTTTGAAAGTGAAAATGCGTTTGTAAATAAGGTGCCGACTGAAAAGACGCTTTACCTTTTAAATGCATTTCCCATTTTTCGTAGAGGCAAAAAATACCTACCCTGATGCAGGCAATTGGTCTCAATGCCGTAAAAGGCATCAGGTGATTGCGCAGCTCGGATTCGTCAAACAGGGTGAAGTCCATATACAAAAATAAAAAAGTCTTCCGATAAACATCGGAAGACTTCTAAAACTATATCGTAAGTACAGCGCCATGCAATAGTAGAGACACCATGCATGGTGTCTCTACTATTTTTTGTAACGCTTGTTGAATTTCTCTACGCGGCCAGCAGTATCCAAGAATACGTTTTTGCCAGTGTAGAAAGGGTGAGAAGCCGAACTAACCTCTATTTTAACCAATGGATATGTTTTTCCATCTTCCATTACGATCGTGTCGCTCGTCTTGATGGTAGAACGGCTGATGAATTTTACTTCACTTGTAGTATCTAAGAAAACTACGTCTTTATATTCCGGGTGAATTCCTTCTTTCATAACAATGCTTTTTTCTATTAAGGGCTTTAAAATTAGGAAATCCCTGACTTTAAACAAAGATAGACTGCCTTTTTTTTAGGTTTTTAGCTTAAACTGTTAAATTGCCTAAAAATAGCCTTATTTTACCCCATGAGCACGGCCAATCTAATCCTCGACAAGAAGCAAACCCTGCAGAAAATCAGGAGAATAGCCTTTGAAATCTATGAACATAATTTCAAGGAGAAAGACATTGTTCTGGCTGGTGTAGACGGGATGGG
>JACMQM010000320.1 GCA_014376985.1 Cytophagaceae bacterium
AGATTCTGCTTCCGGGATATCAAAAGGAGCGCGGTTGCATTCTGCTAAAGTGGTAATGAAAAACAAAACAGCAACAGGAAGCAAAATAGGAAAACGAATAATGTTCCATGTAAATACTCCCCCCCATGCACTGACATCAATGCCGGGTATCCCGAACAAATAAGAATGAAACGTACTGTCTATGGCTTGTTGTTGGGCAATCTCCTGCAGGTTGAGTGTTCCGGTAAACGTAACAACAGCCAACAAGCACAGACCTAAAGGAATTTCGTAAGAAATGATTTGTGCAATGGAACGTACCGCTCCGAATAAAGCATATTTATTATTGGCGCCCCACCCTACCATGAACAAGCCCATGACATCTAAAGACACCACGGCGAAAATCATGAAAATACCGGAAGGTAAATTGGAACCGACTAAACCCTGTACCCAAGGCAACGCTGTAAATCCCCAGAAGATGGCGGTAAAAATAAGCCAGGGAGCGAGACGGAATAAGATTTTATCTGAATAAGTGGGAAGGATGTCTTCCTTTTGAAGCAATTTTAACAAATCGGCAACCGTTTGAAGCAAGCCTTTAGGTCCTACTTCTGCTGGCCCCAGACGATCCTGCACAAAGGCCGCAGCTTTCCGCTCGGCATACACCACAAATATGGCATAGGTCAAAATGACAACAAGCGTTACGATAAAAGACCAGATAAACATCTTGAGTCAAAGTTATAATAAAGCGAGTGATTTTCTAAGGAAATAGAGGGTGGTTTTCAACAGGGATGGTTATATATAGCAGTGAATGGAGGAAGCTATTGATCTTGTATTTGAGTTTTAAGAGATGGATTAAGAAAGCCTGTATTTCAAGCGTAATAAGGTGAATCATTCATAGTATACTTAGGGCATTACCCTCCTTCGTCGGGTTGGGCTTTCTCCGTCGGAAAAGGCGGATCAATCCCTAATGCAGCAGCTTTGATTATAATCCGGAATTTGCGTTAGGGATCGAGAGGAAAGTCCGAAGCGCGTTGGCATTGAGCGTGGACGGACTTGGAGTGAGAGCCCGGTCCCGCATTTAATTATTATTCACCTGTAATGTTTCTAGCGGGGAAACGCCCAACTCGAACTTATTCAATTAAAAAATCTTATTATACCGATCCTCTGTAAACAACTATTCCTTCAAAATCCTCTTATTCCCAAAGCGGATAATGCTCCAGATTCACCTCTTCCTTAAAAAATATACGCGTAGATTCCGCAAAGGACTTGGTATAATCGGACACATAAAACGTATGTTTAACAGATTCTCCCGAACTGAATAAATCATGCTTGCGCAGGTATTCTTTCAGGTATTCCGCCACGATCATAGAACTGTCAATGACTTCTACAGTACGACTCCCATCGGAATATTTATAAAAAGCTTCGATTTCATTTTTGATCAAAGGAAAGTGCGTACAGCCTAAAATCAATGCTTCAATTCCTTGTAAAGACTGGTCCTTCAGGTAGTTTTCAATGATGCTGTTACTGATGTTGCTGTTAAAAAAACCCTCTTCAATCATCGGCACCAATAAGGGTGTAGCCAAAGCTTTGAGTTCAATGTTCGAATTGGTTTTATCAAGGCGTTTGCGGTACACATTAGAAGAAACCGTCTTCTTGGTACCGATCAAACCGATGGTCTTTCCTTCGTATCTTTTTGCAACATATTGCACCGCCGGATCGATCACATTCAACACCTTCGCTCTGCTTCCCACATATTCTTTCACCAGTTGATAAGCCGCAGCAGACGCGGAGTTACAGGCAATCAGAACCACTTTGCAATTGTTTTTCAATAGCACATCTGCAATCTTAATGGTGTAAGATTGTATCGCTGCCGTTGACTTATCTCCATAAGGCAAATGCGCCGTATCGCCGAAGTAAATGATACTCTCCTGCGGAAGTAGCGTGTTTACAGCATGCGCGACAGTAAGTCCGCCGATGCCGCTGTCGAAAATGCCTATGGGTTGGTTGTTCATAATCTAGTGATCAGTTGTCAGTGATCAGTTGTCAGTATAAAGTCAACTGATCAAAACTAACCACTGACTACTGACCACTGACTACTTCGTGTTAAATGTATTCATTGTCCTTTCCAATCCTATCGAAACAAACGACAGCACAGCCTCCGCGGCTCTGTCGATGTAAGCGTCCAGGTCCTTTTGCTCTTCTTTAGAAAACTCTCCCAGTACAAAATCTACTTGATGTCCCTTTGAAAAGGTATCTCCAATACCCAAACGCATGCGAGGATAAGTGTCAGAACCCAATACTTCCTGTATATTACCCAAACCATTATGGCCTCCATTGGAACCTTTGGCTTTGATACGGATCTTGCCAAAAGGTAAGGCTAAATCATCAGTAATTACGATGGATTGATCTACCGAAAGACTTTCCGCTTTTAACCAATAACTGTAAGCCTTACCACTTAAATTCATGAAGGTGGTAGGTTTCGCCAAAATTAACGTACGGCCTTTACTTTTCATCTCTGCTACATAAGCCTGACGGCCGACGTCAAACTTCACTCCTGCCTTTTCTGCCAGTCTATCCAATACCATAAAGCCGATGTTGTGGCGTGTGTTTTTATACTCACTCCCCACATTTCCCAAGCCGCAAATCAGAAACTTCATGGTACAAATAAACCCAGATTATGGATCAAAGACAAAAAGAAAGAGTTGTTAGTTGTTAGTTGTTAGTTGTTAGTTGTTAGTTGTTAGTCTAATAAATATAAATCTTTTTCATAGCTACATTAAGCATACCCCAGAGGGACAACAGCCCGGTAGCAAATAAATTATTAAAATATATCAAAAGTCCCCTTTAGGGGATTTAGGGCAGACAGATAGGGTTAACGCAAACAAGGTGCTATTGGCAGACAGTGTCAGGTCTGAAGACCTGACACCCATAAAAAAATCTATGTTTAAGAATAATAGTGTAGAGAATCTTAAGGATTTGGGCGTGTCCCTTCGGGTCGGGCTATCCGCTAAAAGTCCTCGCTCGTATCCAACTTTATCCATTATCACGCTTCCATACTCGCTGTGGGCTTTCCGCTACTATCCCTCACGCAACGTTAGCATTGCGTGAGGGATTGAGCCATTGTCTGAGCTCTTCCCGCTTTTTCAAGCGGAAAGAGCGAGTGGCGAAAGCCCGGCCCGAAGGGACACGCCCAAAAGAATATTCTCGTACTACTTCTTACTACCCTACATTTCACTTAAAACAATCTTAAACAAACTCATCCACTCATCATGATTTAATAAGCACAAAAAAATCCTATCCCCCCGAAGGAGAATAGGATTCTTATGTTGACTAAACAGAAATTACTTCTTCGCTGTTTCGTTAGCTTCTTGTTTCAATGAACGAGTAACTTCAATCGTAGCGATTGGGTTGCTCTTCGCGTTTAGGATTACATATCCGTCTACTTTCACATCACTTACTTTGACTGATTTAGACAATTCCAATGTAGAGATATCTACAGTGATGGAACTTGGCAATTTGTCAGGAGTAGCTTTAACAGTTAGTTTTTTCATTTTTTGGTTAAAACGACCACCTTTCAAAACACCTGGGGAGGTACCTTCGAACGTAACCGGAATATCCATTTTTACTATTTTACCTGGAACTAGCTCTAGGAAATCCGCATGAAGAATCATTTCACTTACCGGGTGAAATTGAGCATCCTGCAAAATAGCAGTGTATTTTTTACCTTCTACGTGGATCAACGCTTGAACCGCATCGCCGGTGTAAATGATATCTTTGAACAAAAACATTGGAGTAGAGAAGTGAACGACTTCAGTACCACCATACAGTACGCAAGGAACTTGTGCTTCTGCTCTTAATTGAGCAGATTCCTTCTTACCGAGATTTGCTCTTTTATACCCTATAATCTCTACTTGTTTCATATATTATTATTTAAATTGGTTACTAATCAACAAACAATGAGCTGATCGACTCATTATCCTGTATTTTACGAATCGCTTTCGCAAATAAATCTGCTACTGTAAAGACTTTAATCTTAGAAGATTCTTTTTTCAATGGGATCGTATCCGTCACCCAAAGCTCTGTCAATACTGATTTCTCAACGTTATCGTACGCATTGCCTGACAAAATTCCGTGTGTACAAACGGCACGCACGCTTTTCGCTCCTTTTTCCAAAATGATTTGAGCGGCTTTTGTAATGGTACCACCTGTATCAATCAAATCATCGATCAATACCACGTCAGCACCTTCCACATCACCGATCAATTGCATAGAAGCCACTTCGTTGGCGCGTTTACGATACTTATCGCAAACCACTAAATCTACATGCAAAAACTTAGCGAAATCTCTTGCTCTCTTTACTCCCCCCACATCTGGTGAAGCAATCAGCAAAGTATCCTTATTGAGTTGTCTCAATTCCGGAATAAAAATGGCAGCACCGTCCATATGATCTACCGGAATGTCAAAAAATCCTTGTATTTGTCCAGCGTGTAGGTCACAAGTCATCAAACGATTTACGCCTGAAGCCTGTAAAATATTGGCTACTAATTTCGCCGCAATCGGTACACGTGGTTTATCTTTTCTATCCTGACGGGCGTATCCGAAATAAGGGATAACGGCTGTCACACTTTTAGCTGAAGCTCTTTTTGCTGCATCTACCAACAGCAACAATTCCATCAGGTTATCGGCGGAAGGAAAAGTAGATTGGATGATGTATACATCACAACCTCTGATCGATTCATCATAACTTACAGATTGTTCGCCATCGCTGAAACGGCTAATGGTAACTGCCCCTAACTCTTTTCCATAAGACTTAGCGATTTTCTCAGCTAAATACCTTGAGTTGGTTCCGGAAAAGATTTTTACGTAAGACATTACGTTTGGGGGGGTTATAGTCACTTCCATTGTAAAAAGAAATGTTCCCGGAGCTCGGGAACGCTTTCATTTTGTTGACCGACCAGGGCTCGAACCTGGACTCTTCTGGACCAAAACCAGACGTGTTGCCAGTTACACCATCGGTCAATACTAGCTTTAAAATCACCGTTCCTGAGAATAGCGAGTGCAAAGATAAATCAAAAATCTGTTTATACAAATGTGTTTTCTAAATTATTTGGAGAAAAAGAGCTGTTTTGTCCACATTTTGATGGTTGAGGATTATAATGAAAATTATACAGAGGAAGAGTAATGATAAGATCTATAGTTATAAGTTGCTATTTCTATCATTCATAGTTAGGGCGTGCCCCTGCCAATCATACATTCTACCTAAAAAAAGTGGTTGTGGCAGGGTCGGGCTATACGCTTCAAATCCTCGCTCGGATCCCACGTTTATTATTACCCAAACTGACTGCTCGCTGCGGGTTTTACGCTGCTATCCCTCACGCAATCGCTAAACCAGAAGGTTAAGAATATTTTGTGGGTGTCAGGTCTTTCGACCTGACACGGATGGTATGAAACACAACCTATTTACTAACGGCCAACAGTGTCTGACCTGACACCCATAAAGATGATTCTCTATCCTTCTTCTTATTTCAAACTTGTTGAGACTATAAACTTAACTCGTAAGTTTTTCCATCAATAGCAGTAAAAGTTACATTCCGATCGCAACTCACACCATTTCCATAATTAATAGATCTGGTACCTTCGGTCGTAATAATATCGATTGTTCCGCCTGCAGGCATGTAGATGTAATAAGTTAGGAAGCACTCCAGTTTTACAATCAAATTGGTAATATTCATGGAGTATGCTTTTCCTTCCTTCGATACGCCTGACGCTGTTCCGGCAATACTGTATATGTCATCCGATAAAGTTGTTGTAGAGGAACCCGCAGTCCATGTTCTGATACGGGTAGATTTCCAGGTGGTAGTTCCTCCTCCATTTGGATAAATAATCTGAGCATATCCACTGCTATCCGGTAAAGCACTATCTATCACATTCAACACTGTACCATTGGTATTTTTAACTGTTCTGCAACCTATGATTTGTTTTCCGTTTACAAAGTAGTTATTGGTTGTAGATTGAATGATAGTACCAGCCGTTCTATACTTACCTGTATACTTCACTATAACTTGACCAGAACGAGTTCTTCCATCACTACATAAAGTGCCGGATCCGAAATCTATCGTAAACTGTCCTATAAAAATTCCACTTGAAGTAGAAGCTGTAACAGTTGCACAATTAATATTGATGGCTTCTGTACGAGACTGACTATTCGTCATCATCGCATCTTCAGAAATTTTTAACACATCATCCCACTGGCTTTGTGCTTCATTGGATTCAGTTGTTAGTCCGTCCTTTGGAGTAGCGTCTTCCTTTTTCTTCTTACAAGAAGAGACATATACGGAAGTCATTAATAATGTCAATGCGAAAATAATCGAGGCAATTCTTTTCATAGGTGGAGTTGTTTTATGGATATAAAATCTATTGAAAAAGACATTTCAATTTGTACTCGGACTGTCGCAAAGCATTATGGTTTAAAGCATACACTTAAAACTTAGCGCCGCTTAACTCCTCGCTCTTACCTATTTCTTATTGGCTCCGCGCACTTGCTTTTCTACTTCATCCCAATCGCTGGCATCCAGTTGATCAAGGAAATTAAATTCGCCTGCCCCTTTCAACCATTCGCCTCCGTCTATCACTACTATTTCTCCGTTTACATAAGCAGAGAAATCAGAGACCAGGTAAGCGGCAAGGTTTGCCAATTCCTGGTGGTGTCCATTTCTTTTTAACGGTATACGTTCTTCCGGCGTTGCTATCTGTTGTACTTTTTCAGGAAACAAACGGCTGAATGCACCCTCCGTAGGAAATGGCCCCGGAGCAATGGCATTAGAACGAATGCCGTACTTCGCCCATTCTACGGCCAGAGAACGAGTCAAGGCCAATACTCCGGCTTTCGCTGTCGCAGAAGGCACCACATAACCCGAACCGGTAAAGGAATAAGTGGTTACAATATTTAGAAAAGTACCCTTCATCTTATTCGCAATCCAATACTTACCGGCCGCTAAAGAAGTATAGTACGTTCCTTTCAAAACGATATCAACGACAATATCAAATGCTTTGTGACTCAACCTTTCCGTCGGACTGATAAAATTTCCAGCCGCATTGTTCACGACCACATCAATACCACCCCACTTTTCTACGGCCAATTCAAATGAACTTTCTATCTCCGCATATTGCCTTACGTCCACCACTTTATACAGCATCTCTCCACCGGTGGCATCTGTAAGTTCTTTGACGGTTTGTTGCAAGACTTCTTCCTTGCGACTCACGATCATAACCTTGGCACCCAGTTCCAAAAAATACTTAGCCATAGATTTACCTAAACCCGTCGCACCACCTGTGATCATGATACGCTTTCCTTGCAAAGCATCTGCTCGCAACATTCCTTGTGTATATGTTTCCATATTGATTTTATCTCCTTATATTCATTTAAATTTAGTATAAAATAAATCTCTACAGTCACGATGATGAAAAAACTTTTATTCGTTATTGTACTTGCAACCTGCGGACTTA
>JACMQM010000321.1 GCA_014376985.1 Cytophagaceae bacterium
ATACTTCGTAAAGATCAAGTCACCATGATCAAATATGTAAGTGAAAATGATGCAAGAACAGACTTTGTAAAAAGCTACGGAGAAGATTTCATGAAAGTACTGGATGAAAATCCTTTGCACTCTTCTTTCATCCTAAAGATTAATCCGCAATACTTAAATAAAAAATCCTTATCAGATATCTCATTAAAAATCTCTAAATGGGATCAGGTAAAAGAAGTTTATTACCTGGAAGATCTTGCTGATCAAATTACAAAGAACATTCGTTTACTTACGATTGTATTCGTTTCTTTCAGCGTCATACTTCTTATCATCACGATCCTGTTGATCAACAATACCATCAAACTAGCGTTGTATTCGCAACGCTTCCTGATCCGAAGTATGCAGCTTGTAGGAGCTAAGCCATTCTTTATACAAAAACCATTTCTTGCACGTGCACTTTCGCAAGGTCTTATCAGTGGAGCTACTGCGTCACTCTTGTTAGCAGGAATATATTATTACATACTGAGTATGTTCCCTGATTTTCAGGCGCTCCACACGCCTTATCTACCACATGTGGTCGGTGCATTGATTGTATTCGGAGGCTTACTGGGGTTATTCAGTTCTCTCCTTGCGGTAAACAAATACTTGCGACTATCATTAGATGAATTATATTAAACTTAACCAATTAATTTTCATACCATGAGTAATCAACCGTTAGTTTTCGGAAAAAGGAATTACCAAATTCTTATTGCTTCTTTAGTTTTGATCGCATTAGGCTTCATCTTAATGAGCCTGGAAACAGGTGAATATGGATTTGGCACATTAGGATTGACTGTAGGTCCGATGACTGTACTGGCCGGCTTCGGGTTAGCGTTCTGGTCTATTTTATACAAAGACAAGACTAAAAAATAATGACTGTTACACAAGCTCTGATCTTAGCTATAGTAGAAGGCTTGACAGAATTCTTACCGGTATCTTCCACTGGTCATATGATTATCGTTTCATCGATGATGGGAATCAGTTCGGATGAATTCACAAAAATATTTACCGTGAATATTCAATTCGGCACTATACTTTCTGTTGTCGTGTTATATTATAAACGATTCTTTAAGTCGATACAATTTTACTTTCTATTATTAGCAGCATTTATACCCGCTGCTATATTGGGATTTCTCTTAGGCGACTTCATCGATAGCCTATTGGAAAATGTTGTGGTTGTAGCGTGTATGCTTATTCTTGGAGGCGTATTCTTTTTATTTTTGGATAAAATATTCCCGCCCAAAGAAGTGGAGTCTGCCTATACACCGGAAGGAATTATTGACAGCGAAACCAAACGACTAACTACTGAATCCGATCAAGTGTCTTCACTCTCCTACTTAAAAGGTTTCATCATCGGTTGTTTCCAATGTCTAGCTTTAGTGCCAGGCGTATCAAGAGCAGCCGCTACTATTGTGGGTGGTTTGTCTCAAGGCTTGAACAGGAAAAATGCGGCTGAGTTTTCATTCTTTCTTGCCGTACCTACTATGTTTGCTGCTTCAGCTTATAAACTATTAAAAGATCATTCCTTTATTAACAAGGACAACATCAGTTTATTGTTGATTGGAAATGTTGTGGGTTTTATTGTAGCACTTATTGCAATTAAAGCATTTATCTCTTTTGTCACTCAGCGCGGCTTTGCTGTATTTGGCTACTATAGAATAGTATTGGGGCTTCTTGTATTGGCGTTGTATTATTGGGGCGTTAACCTGCAAGTCAGCTAATCATGGAAGGGCCGGAAGATCCAGGTAAAATTTTACTTATCGATAAGCCTTTAACCTGGACATCTTTTGACGTGGTAAAAAAAATTCGCAACCTTACCCGAATCAAAAAAACAGGACATGCCGGCACGCTGGATCCATTAGCAACAGGCTTGTTAATTGTTTGTCAGGGAAAGGCAACCAAGAAAATAGAAGGCATACAGAATGCCGAAAAAGAATACATCGGTACGATTCATTTGGGAGCTACAACCGCTTCCTATGATTTGGAATCAGCACCTACACCACAACAAGACCTTTCGCATCTTACATCGGAGCTCATTAAAGAAAAAGCATCCACTTTTCTTGGCTTCATCGATCAGATCCCTCCTATCTTTTCAGCGATCAAAGTCGACGGTAAAAGATCGTATGAATTGGCACGTAAAGGCCTGGAGCCTGAGCTAAAAAGCAGAAAAATTGAAATAAAAGCTTTTGACATTACAGACATCCATCTGCCTGAAATAACTTTTCGCGTAGCTTGTTCTAAAGGCACCTATATACGTAGTCTGGCGCACGACCTCGGTCAACGTTTGGAAACAGGCGCCTATTTAAAATCCTTGCGCAGAACAAAAATCGGTGACTACTCTGTAGACGACGCATTGACACCTGACGCATTTAAAGACACACTCACTCAACCTGTATAATTTTGAAAGTACTGTACAACCTAAATGATTTCCCAGCTGACATACATTCTGTCATGTCTATAGGAACGTTTGACGGTGTACACAAAGGCCATCAATTGATTCTTCAAGAACTCAAAAAACAAACAGATGCTCAAAACGTTTCTGTTGTTTTTACTTTTTGGCCTCACCCTAAAAAAATATTATCTAACAGGCCTTCTCCTAAGTTATTATCTACGCTAGAAGAGCGATTGGCTTTAATAGAAAAAGAAGGCATTGACTATACCGTTGTTGTCCCTTTCACCAAAGAACTTTCCGAACTGAGTGCCAGATCATTTGTTCAGGAAGTATTGGTTAACAAATTGCACTTACATAAAATCATCATTGGTTATGACCATCGTTTTGGTAACGACAGAACAGGTGATCTTGGTTTTCTAAAAAGCATATCGTCTGAATTTAATTTTGAAGTACAGGAAATACCGGCACACTACATCGAACAAACAGCAGTTAGTTCTACTAAAATAAGAACAGCTCTTGCGGAACACGAGTGTCAAGAAGCGACTCAACACCTTGGTCATTATTACAGCATCGCAGGAGAAGTAGTAAAAGGAAAACAACTGGGAAGAACACTTGGCTATCCTACTGCGAACCTTAAAGTCAAAGATGTCGATAAGCTTATCCCTAGTGATGGGATCTACGCCGTATGGGCAGAAGGCAGTTTTGGAATGAGACCAGGCATGATGAGTATTGGCAACAATCCAACTATTCCAGGAGCTACGCATAGTATAGAAGTTCATATTTTTGAGTTGAACGAAGATTTATACACCCAAGAAGTGCGCGTTTACTTCGTTGAATACATAAGAGCAGAATTGAAATTTTCCGGACTGGATGCACTCATTGATCAACTAAAAAAAGACGAAGCAGCATCCAAACACATTTTGGCTAACCATCCACAACCATGATCAACAAAACAGTACAACATGTAGACGAAGCCATACGCGACATCCATGATGGAGCGACGATTATGTTTGGAGGCTTTGGACTTTGCGGCATACCTGAAAACTGTATCGCTGCTATACAAAAAAGAGGAACAAAGAACCTCACCTGCATTTCTAACAATGCAGGTGTAGATGGATTTGGATTAGGATTGTTGTTAGCTACACGACAAATCAAGAAAATGATTTCCTCTTATGTAGGAGAAAATCACGAATTTGAAAAACAACTATTGTCCGGAGAGCTGGATGTTGAACTTATACCACAAGGCACGCTGGCAGAACGCATCAGAGCAGGTGGCGCGGGCATACCCGCCTTTTACACTCCGGCTGGCTACGGTACTGAAGTAGCCGACGGAAAAGAAGTTAGAGTGTTTGATGGCAAACCTCATTTGCTGGAACATTGGTTGCGCGCAGATTTTTCTATTGTGAAAGCATGGAAAGGTGATACAGCCGGAAATCTCATCTTTAAAGGAACCGCTAGAAATTTCAATCCCATGATGGCAACAGCGGGACACGTAACGATTGCAGAAGTTGAAGAACTGGTACCTGCAGGTGAATTAGATCCGAATGAAATTCATACTCCCGGAATATTCGTTGCACGAATATTTAAAGGAGATCATTATGAAAAACGAATTGAGAACCTAACCACTTTATAACATGGCACTCGATAAATACGGTATCGCCAAACGAATTGCGCAAGAAGTAAAAGATGGTTATTACGTAAACCTGGGTATTGGTATTCCTACTTTGGTAGCCAATTACATTCCTTCCAACATACAAGTCATGCTGCAATCTGAAAATGGATTATTAGGCATGGGTGCATTTCCTTCGAAAGACAACGTTGATCCCGACATGATCAATGCCGGTAAGCAAACCGTAACAACGATCGATGGTGCAGCATTATTCAACTCGGCGGATAGTTTTGCCATGATCAGAAGTGGTAAAATAGATTTGACCATTTTAGGTGCTATGGAAGTTTCAGAACAAGGCGACATTGCGAACTGGAAAATTCCTGGTAAAATGGTAAAGGGAATGGGAGGAGCAATGGATCTTGTGGCTTCTGCACGCAACATCATTGTAGCCATGCAGCATAACAGTAAAGATGGCCAATCAAAACTATTGAAAGCCTGTAGTCTTCCGCTAACAGGTCTTCACTGTGTAAAAAAAGTTTTTTCTGACCTGGGTGTATTTGACATCTTACCTGAAGGCGGATTTAAATTACTGGAAAGAGCTCCTGGTGTGAGTGTGGAAGAAATTATCCAAGCCACAGAAGGAAAATTAATAGTAGAAGGAATAATTCCTGAAATGATTATCAATTAATATATAAACAATATCCTTATGCGTAGCTTAATTATTTTGTTCTGCCTTGCCATTTTTCTATGCGCCTGCGATGCACTCAATTCAGGAAGTTCTTCCGGTACAGGCTCAGGTTCCGCGTTAGACCTAAACTTATTTCCTATAGATAAAGACAAGGAACTGGGGAATCAGGTAGCCGGAGAAATTGCAAACGATTCCAAAACCTATCCCCTATTGGATGAAACAAAATATGCGAAGGCATATGGACACATTCGTCGCATCACCAATAAACTTTTAAATTCCGGAAAATTAGAACACCGTAATGATTTTGACTGGCAGGTAAAATTGATCCAGGATGATAAAACATTGAATGCATTTTGTACTCCAGGTGGGAAAATTTATGTATACACCGGCCTTATCAAATACTTGGATTCGGAAGATGACCTGGCAGGAGTGATGGGGCATGAAATTGCACATGCGGATAAAAGACACAGTACCGAAGCCATGACACGTGACATGGGAATTACTACCCTACTTAACATCGTAGCTGGGCAAAATCAGTCTATGCTGGTAACGCTTGCCAAAAACTTAAGTGATCTAAAATATTCCAGAACGCATGAAACGGAGGCTGATGCTTATTCGGTACAGTATTTGTCAGGAACAAATTATAGATGTAATGGTGCTGCTTCCTTTTTCCAAAAGATACAGGCATCAGGAGGATCGCAAGGTCCGGAGTTCTTGTCTACTCATCCTGATCCGGGAAACAGAATACAAAACATCAATTCACAGGCAAAAACTAAAGGCTGTAATACTACTGCATCGGCACCAGATGCACAGTACGCCGACTTTAAAGCAAGTCTTCCTTAACCATTAACAAATTGTACCATGCGTAGCTCCATTCTCGTTTTTGTTGTATTGCTCACCTTGTGTTCATGCAAAAAAAGTAACGAAGAGGGCGCTGCTACATGTACACCTTTAAATTTAAATCTCTTCTCTCTTCAAAAAGACATTGACCTGGGAGCTAAGGTAGCAGCAGAGATTGCCAATGATCCTACTACTTATCCTTTGCTTGATGAAAGCGCATATCCTGGGGCCTATGGTCACATTCGCCGCATCACCAATAAAATTTTGACATCTGGTAATGTAAAACACCAGGGTGATTTTGTATGGCAGGTAAAAATCATTCAGGATGACAATACCCTAAATGCTTTTTGTACACCCGGAGGATACATCTATGTATACACCGGCATTATTAAATATTTAGATGCAGAAGACGACTTGGCGGGTGTACTGGGTCATGAAATTGCACATGCTGATCAACGGCATACGACCGAGACAATGACCCGAGAATATGGTATCGGTACGCTGCTTCAAATCGTTTTAGGAAATGATCCAAATACATTAGTTCTACTTGCTAAGGGCTTAACGGATCTTAAATATTCTCGCTGTCATGAATCAGAAGCCGACGATTATTCTGTCCGCTATTTGGCTAATACTAATTACCGTTGCAACGGTGCAGCCTCCTTTTTTGAAAAAATACAAGCAGCAGGCGGAAGTTCAACACCTGAATTCTTATCCACTCATCCTGATCCCGGCAATAGAGTGCAAAATATTAATGCGATTGCTGACAGCAAATCTTGCAATAAAACAGTGCCTGCTTCCGATGCAAACTACGCGGCATTCAAAGCGAGTCTTCCTTAATAGTTAATAGAACAAATTATCACTTAATAACTATATTCAATATATACAGGAAAGTGATCGGAGTATCCTCCAAAATATGTCTTTCCCTGATAAGATCGAAATGGCCCATTGCAAAACAGTTCTTTGTAATGTAAGTAAGCAGGATGATAAACAGCAGCAGTGTTTGATTCGTACATTAGACTGCTGCTTTTTTTATCCCGTTTCCAATTGCCGGATAACAAAA
This sequence comes from Cytophagaceae bacterium, assembly GCA_014376985.1. Classification (GTDB taxonomy): domain Bacteria; phylum Bacteroidota; class Bacteroidia; order Cytophagales; family Cytophagaceae; genus JACMQM01. The sequence continues at coordinate 6,608 of JACMQM010000321.1, forward strand.
TCTGATCAAAAATTAGCCAGTCTTTTTTATACTTTATACTGCCCGCTTCATTCGTTGGCAAGGACGCGAAAGGATTAAATAAAAGTTTCCCTTTAGTCAAATTAAGAATTGATTCATCGCAAGGTGTATCATTAAAATCTCCCATGATCACAATCTTACTGGAAGGACTATTGTACAATACAGAATCCACCGAATGTTTCAAGACAGCAGACAATAATAACCGTTTAGCATTTGATTCTTCTTTACCAGCTCTTCTGGAAGGCCAATGGTTTACATATACCCATACCGTATCTCCAGCCAACAGTCCTTTCACCACCAATACATCTCTTGATTCCAGGCAGTCTTGTTCTTTACAAGGTCTGAGTACCTTATAAAATAAAGGTTTGAAGTTTGAGGAATGAATTAAAGCAACATCTATTCCCCTTGGATCTTTTGATTCTTCAAGTATGCAGCGATAATGCTTATTTATCAACTCCGGCGTCCGGAGCAATTCTTCTACGACTTGCTTATTCTCTACTTCTGCAAGACCCAATAGTGTCAATCCTTCTTTATCAAAATCAGCGATAACTTTTGATAAACGATGTTGTTTGTTCTTATACTTTTGAGTATCCCATTTTAAGGAAGAATAAGGAAGAAAGTTATTATCCGATTTATGAGGATCATCTAGCGTATCAAATAGGTTTTCTACATTATAAAAGGCAATTGTACCGGCTTTACTGGATTTCTTATGCCCTGTAGCCCAGCTAAAAAGCCCTAATAGCAACCCGACAGAAAGCAATAAGAGCACTATAGTTCTAAAACTCATTAATTAGTATTATTTTTGACTACAATATACAACATCCTATTTATGAAAAAATCAGAGATTAAGTTCATCATTGAACTAGACGATAAACACGTTCCGGAAAAAATACTTTGGGAAGCCACTGATGGTCCTTCAGACCGATTACAAGCTACTGATGCCATTAGCATTGCCATTTGGGATCATGTGCAGTTGAATACCATGCGCATGGATCTTTGGACAAAAGAAATGCCCGTACTTGAAATGAAACGTTTTTACATAGAGGCTATCGGTGGTATGGCAGATACCATTCAAAATGCTACAGGTGACGATAAAATGGCTAAATTAATTCGGGCTTGTTGCACAGAGCTTGTTGAACATGTTAGACAAACAGAAGAGCAAAAATAATTTTTTTATACTTCATGAAAAAGGGATCGAGGCAATGCATAAAGCATGTTTCGATCCCTTTTCTTTTAAGTTCTTTTATTTACTTCGTTACTTCAATTTTCTCCACCCACTTATTTCCAGAGGCGGTGAACAAGATCACATGGTATAAGCCTTGTGCAAAGGTACCAATAAATATCTCATGAGATGAAGCTGTCATATCATTCTCCTGATACACCAGATCTCCACTCACATCAACAATCATAATACTCTTAATTGGATCTTGTGCAAAACCACTTAAATGTACCGTGTTTGTTGCAGGGTTTGGATAGATCGCAAAATGATTGTTATTTTCATCCACTGTACCCGTGCACACTGATAATGCCAAAACAGCAGCGTCAGACAAAATACTGTTAGAACAACCTGATACCAAAACAGTATAGCTTCCGGCATCAGATGCAGAAACACCATTGAGTATTATCGAAGAAGAATTCTGAGCAGACAAATTCACATTGTCCTTTTTCCATTGATAAGAGATAGAGGGACCTGATGCCGATACGGTAAATGTAACATTTGCTCCAGGACAAACTGTCTGTCCAACAGGTTGTGCATTAATGATAAGATTTTGAATATTTAGTTGTGCGATGGCAGAAGTTACAGTGCCGCATGAATTGGTAACATCAACTGTATAATTCGCTGCATCACCAAATACAACTGAAGCTATACTATAGCCGACCGAAGTGGAAATACCACTCGCGTTGGACGCACCTTTTTTCCATTGGTAAGTTAATGTGCCAGACCCATTAGCTACAATACCCAAATTAAATGTATTTCCTGTACAAAGTATTGTAAATGTTGCTGGTTGAGTAGTAATATTTACCGGTGCATTGGAAGCAACTGTTACACTGGTTGTATTTGTACAAGCGCCGTTTGTAACTGTCCATGCAAACACAGAAGAAGCACCAACAGTTAATCCCGTTACACCTGACGTAGGACTAGATGCACTGGTAACGACACCTGTACCGGAGGTTGTTGCCCATGTACCTGTACCCGTTGCAGACAATGTAGTCGTAGTTGCAGTGCAAAAACTTTGATTAGTTCCTGCACTGCCAGTTGCCGGCGCTGAGACGGTAATGCTCACTTGATCTGTACCTGAACAAGCACCTGCTGTCACAGTCCAGGTTAATACTGTCGTACCTCCAACGGTTAAACCGGTTATTGCAGAATTGGGATTCGTAGGATTTGTCACCACTCCACTTCCTGAGGTGGTCGTCCACGTTCCACTGCCTGCGGCAGCTAATGTTGTACTTGTAATATTACAAAGCGGTTGATCCGAACCGGCATTTGCTGAGCCCGGAGCAGAAACTGTAATAATCATATCGGAGGTTGCGCTACAAGCTCCATTTGTTACAGTCCACCTCATGGTAGTTGTTCCTCCAATGGTAAGGCTATGCACATTCGTTGTATTGCTGGACGGATTCGCTGCTATTCCTGAACCTGAAACTGTAGACCAGAGGCCTGTGCCAGTCGAGGCCATTGAAGTATTAGTTACATTGCATAATGCTTGATCGGGTCCTGCATTTGCAGTAGCCGGAGAAGAAACTGTAATCGTTACATTGGAAGAAGTTACACAAGCACCGTTTGTAATAGTCCAGGTAAATGATGAGGAATTACCAACGGTCAAACCAGTAACTCCTGATGCAGGGCTGGAAGGTGTTGTCACTGTTCCTGTACCCGACAATAAAGTCCATGCCCCTGTGCCTGGCGTAGCAGCGTTGGCTGTTAGAGTTGCAACCGTTGAATTACAAATAACTTGAGTAGTACCAGCATTAGAAGTGACGGGTATACTCACTATTAAAGATGCAGCACTAGATGTCATTGTTCCGCATGTGTTCGTTACATCTACTGTATAAGCTGCGGCATCTCCTGTTACAACCGAAGCAATGTTATAACTGAAAGCTGTTGCACCGGATATGTTCGTACCTGCTTTCTTCCATTGATAAGTTAAAGTACCAAAACCTGTCGCTGATACGGTAAAGTTGGCAGAGGTTCCTGTACATTTTGTTAAATCTGCGGGTGGTGTTGTAA
>JACMQM010000322.1 GCA_014376985.1 Cytophagaceae bacterium
CTCCCTAAGAGTTACCGTTTTCTTAGATTTAACTACAATATTAACCCTTTAAGCGCAACTATTGTATAATCGCCATAGTTGCTGATTGCCTTTAAAATATCAGCTATTAGCTGCTCATTATTTACAAGTTTACCTTTTATTGGAGCGACTAAAACTTTTTTATCTATAGGGCCTGGGTTGATCTTAGTTGCAAAAAAAGTCACATTTTCGTGTGGAACAGCAACGCCTAGAATCATCCCTGGCAATCCGTTGAAAGATTCTGGTCCGCCAGAAACATGAATATCGTCGGTATAGAATGCTACTGCATATATGGAATCTAAAAGTAGGCTATTAGCTCTCTTACAATTATACCCAGCAATTATTCTGGTTTCATCAGTAATCTTCCATTTTATTTTTCTCAGGCTATCCTGAACTAAAAAAGTACGTTCAAAAAAGTCCTTTTGAATGATGCTTTTTTTCTTGCTTAGGTCTGAAAATATAATGTTGGTTTGCCATTGGAGAGTCGTAGGTCCAATAAATGCTTTCGCCTTTAGTAGGTACGAATAGGGTAGTGTTGTTATCAAAAGTTAAGGTGCTATAGCACATAATAAATTGAGGCTGTTCACGCAAATACTCATCGTAATGCGGTTTCATATTTAATGAGTTCTTAGTAACCTTTTTCTTAACGATGGCAAACATGTTAGCATTTTTTTCATATTCTATCGTGCCACTGGTGATGAATTTTGTGTGCTGTGCTGATAAGTTATCAGTTACGGCAACCAGAAGGCAAAATAGAAGAGCGCTCAAGTACTTCATATTATGGTGCTTTAAGTGATTTTCCAAACTTGCTGAAGTCCCATAACAAGGAAAACATAAAATATCTGCGGATGGTGATATTTCTACTTTCCTGAAACATGCCTGCAGATCCGGATCTGGAATATCCAGTGTTTTGATTTAATAAGTCGTTTCCTGTAACGGTGATCTTCAATCCTTCTTCTTTGAGAAATGACTTCCCGAAATATGCTGTTACTAGAGTCCTATCGAAGCTTTTATCGAAAACCTGGCTCTTGCCTGTATAATTGTAGTTTGCATCTGTACCGATGAAAAAGTTATAGGGCAATTTAGTGTAGAGACTTACGCCGGAAGAGAATCCAAAGCTGTTGTTGTTAAATGGTTGGAGAGATGAAGTATTAATTTTATAATTAGGACCGATGTCAAAACTCGCACGATAGGTCACCTTGTTCTTCCAAATACTAAATGAAGGTGAGTAAGTAGTCAAACTCATTCTGTTCTGTTTTCCATTGATAAAGTTAAAGGAAGAGCTTCCATTGGCAGATAATCTGATGCTAGCTATAAAATCTATCTTCGGTATATGGCAGTAAACTTCCGAATATAGGCCCCAATTGCTTGGCTGCTGGCCTTTAAGGTTTGACCACTTATACGTATTTACACCTGCAGAATCCGTTGACCTATTTTCCATAATGGCATTGTAAGTATTCGAGAATGATGAATTGAGATTGATTCCTCTATCCAATGTTGGCTGATATAGGTAATATTTCACGTAAAAATTATTGGTTAAAGATGGTCGCAGCAATGGGTTACCTAACCTGATGTTAAATGGATCATAGTTTTGCGGGGCAGGTAGCAGCTGAAAGGAGTAAGGCTGAGTTGTCAAGGCATTGTAGCTAACATTTATGCTTGCTGCTTTGCTTAATTTAAAATACAGATAGGATGCAGCAGTCCAGTTATTAAATCTTCTGCCTAAAGTAGAATCAGCTAGCATATCAATTTGCTTGAAGTCTGATTTTGCATAAGTCCCCTGAATATTGATATTTATTTTTTCCTTTTTGTAAACAACATTTAGATTATACCTGCTGGTCATGGTTTCGGTTTTAAGGTTATTACTGAAAATTGTGTCAGGTATATCATAAATGCTCGATGCTGATTTATTGAATGAAAGTTGTTTGTTATCGCTAACGTCGCTCTCGTAATTGTAGCCGCCACTTAAGTTAAAAGATTTTGAAAGGGGTTCTGTAAATGTCAGTCCAGCAGTTGTGTTATTAGAAATGTTTTTCGATGGTTTGAATTGATCAATAATATTTGAATTGGCTTTTTCACCTTGCTCATCGAAGTAATTTGATGCAGAATTTAAGAATGTGTTGGTATTGGAGTCATTTAATCTTGCTCTAGCATGTAATGCTATCGTACGCCCTCTTTTCTTCAATCGTTTAATGTAACTACTTTTGAAATCAAATTCCTTGGTGGCAGACATCGTTTTAGAAGAAATGCTTCCTGTATTTAAGAGAATACCATTGCCTCTCGTTGTCTCTGTGCTACAAGCGTTATTTTATTTTACTCGATAGAATTATAGGAGAAAAAACATAATAATATTAATGAAATGGTTAGTCTCATGAGATGCGTTGTTATTGCAAGATAACATTTACTTTTGATTTATTGGAAATCCTCCAATGAAATTTATTAGATGAAATTGAACAGAA
>JACMQM010000039.1 GCA_014376985.1 Cytophagaceae bacterium
ACCGTAATGGTGGACTTCAATGGCAAGCGTGTTTCTTCATCAAAGACATTTCCAAGTAATATCACTTCGTTGGCTTTGCGAATAACATATAAATCTTTTTCTCCATAAGAGTCATCTCTCCAGGAGGAGAAATAACCTTTGGTGCCATCTGCCGACCAAACAAAATAAATATCGTCATCCGCTGTATTGATTGGATAACCGGCATTGACAGGAGCTACCCATTCTTCAGTTGTATCTGTAAGTTTCGTTAATGTAGTAGTGAAGATATCATAGCCTCCCATCGTTTTATGTCCTCTTGAACTGAAGAACAATGTTTTTTTATCCGGGTGAATGTAAGGTGCATCTTCGTCAAACTCGGTATTTACTTTTGGTCCAAGGTTGATGGCTTCACCCCAGGTACTGTCGTCTTTTCGTTTGATGACATAAATATCTGTTCCTCCAAATCCTCCGGGTCTGTTGCTGGATACGAAAATTGTTTTCTCATCATTGGTCAAAGAGGCACTGGGTTCCCAATACTCTGTATTGACAGGACTTTCCATGCGCTTTGGTTTTGACCAGCCATCGCTTCCTAAGGTGCTGAGGTAAATGTCTCCGGATTGTTTGCGTGAAAATTCTGCACGGTAAATAAAAAGTTTTTTTCCATCGGGTGAAAGCCCCACACTTGCATCGTGTTCTGCAGAGTTTACCTGCGTTCCAAGATCTTTTGGTTCTGTCCATTGACCAGTGACGGTATCTTTGGTAGAAATGTATATGTCTTCAAAATAATGATTGTCCTTAGGATCTTTTTTACCTCCAGTAGTATTGGGTCTGCGGGAAGTGAAAATCAATTCTCTTTCATCTTCTGATACCACAGGCACATAGTCGGGATATTTAGAGTTGATAATAGGTCCCATGTTTTCTATAACCAATGTAAGCGAATCGGATACTAATTGTTTACCCGTCTCGCACATGATGATGTACCTGTTGACATCCTCTTTGATATCATCGATTTCAAGTTGTCCTGAAGTTTTTTCTTCCTCGTCTTCTTCTTTCTTTTTCTTTGTACTATCTGGAGCATATTGCTTGTAAGCGGCTATGGCTTCATCAAAACGATGGTTGAGGTGCAGGGCGCGTGCGAGGTATAGGTCAATGTCCGGACCGTAATAGTCTACCTTTTTTGCTTTTTGAAAGTAGGAGAGTGATTTTGTTTTTTGCTCTGTATTGAAAATGCAATAACCGATTCGATAATTGGTTTTGCCTACATTGGGTTGCATACTGTCCAGTTGATAATAGAGTCGCAACGCATTGGGAAAGTCGTCGATTCTGTAATGTTCATCAGCCGATGCCGCAGTTTTTTTGGCAGAAGGAGCTTTTTGAGCCAGTGTAACAAAAGAAAAAAGTAGGCAAAAAAGAATAATGTATAAAGATCTCATGCGCTGCAGGTTATTCGTTATCATTAATATACGATTTGTGAGGTAAAAAGAAAACTTTTCCACTGTTTTTCCACAATGTCTAGAGACACTTGTCTTCCATTAGAGTTAAACGGGATAGAAAAAAAGAAGACCATCGTATTCGACAGTCTTCTTAATAAAGAGGATGAAGGCTATAACTTCTTAGATGATCATACCTGCACCGACGGTCTCATTAGTAAACTCATCAATTAAGATGACACTTCCTGTGAAACGGTTTTTAGTATAACTGTCATAGAACAAAGGAGCAGTTGTACGAATCAGAATACGTCCGATATCGTTCAATCCAATGGTAGTATCGTCTTCCACACGATGAAGTGTGTTGATGTTCATTTTATAACGTACCTCTTTTACAATGCAACGCGCTTCTTTCGTCGTGTGACGAATAACATATTTGCCGTTTGGTACTAATTTCTTTTCATTCAACCAGCAAATCATCAATTCAACATCCTGACTATTTTGTGGTTGGTTATTAGGTTTTACCAACATATCACCACGACTGATGTCAATTTCTCTGTCCAGTGTGATGGTAACTGACATGGGAGGAAATGCTTCGTCCAATTGTCCGTCGATGGTTTCTATCGTTTTGATTTTTGCATTAAAGCCTGATGGCAAAGCGATAACTTCGTCACCCGGTTTGAATACTCCGCCTTCAATACGACCTGCATAACCTCTGAAATCATGGAACTCATCGCTTTGAGGACGAATCACATATTGTACAGGGAAACGCGCATCCACAAAATTCTGATCGCTGCTGATGTTTACATTTTCCAAAGTATGCAACAACGTGCTGCCTTCATACCAGGTCATGTTTTCAGAACGGTCCACCACGTTATCTCCCAACAAAGCAGAGATCGGAATGAAACGAATATCAGGTATTGATAATTTGGAAGCGAAGTCTTTATAATCTTGCTGGATTTTTTCAAACACGTCTTGTTTGAAATCCACGAGATCCATCTTGTTGATACAAACTATTATGTGTTTGATTTGTAACAAAGAAGCAATGAAGCTGTGACGGCAAGTTTGTTCAATCACTCCCTTGCGCGCATCTACTAAAATGATGGCTAAATTAGCAGTGGACGCACCAGTCACCATGTTACGGGTATACTGAATATGCCCCGGTGTATCAGAGATGATGAATTTTCTTTTTGGAGTAGCAAAGTAACGGTAAGCTACGTCAATGGTAATCCCTTGTTCGCGTTCTGCACGTAAGCCGTCTGTCAAAAGAGAAAGGTCTACATAACCCTTGCCTTTACGATTGCTGACTTCTTCAATGGCCTCCATCTGATCTTCAAAAATGGCTTTGCTATCGTAAAGCAAACGTCCGATGAGCGTACTTTTACCATCGTCTACACTACCGGCAGTAGTGAAGCGTAGCAAGTCCATTTCAAGGTATTTTTGAGAATCTATTTTTTCTTCAATTTCAGTATTCATGATCGGTAATGCTTCTTAATGTTATCAATTAAAAGTAACCTTGTTTCTTGCGGTCTTCCATAGCCGCTTCAGAGCGTTTGTCATCTGCTCTGGTACCACGCTCTGTCTGACGCGCTGATGCTACTTCCTGGATAATATCATCCAGGTTGTCTGCGGTTGATTCTACTGCACCTGTACACGTCATGTCTCCAACGGTGCGGAAACGCACCGTTCTTTCTTCGTATTTCTCGCCGTTCAATAAGGTGATGAAATCCGATTTAGCAAGCAATGCGCCATCACGCACAACAATTTCTCTTTTGTGTGTAAAGTAAAGATTTGGTATATCTAATTTTTCACTGGCAATGTATTGCCACACGTCCATCTCTGTCCAGTTGCTCAAAGGGAATATTCGGAAATGTTCTCCCGGATTTTTTCTACCGTTGAACAGGTTCCATAATTCCGGACGTTGGTTCTTAGGATCCCATTGTCCGAATTCATCTCTGTGCGAGAAGAAACGTTCTTTTGCACGGGCTTTCTCTTCGTCTCTTCTTCCTCCGCCAAAAGCGGCATCAAATTTAAATTCTTCCAGAGCATCCAATAGGGTAATAGTTTGTAAGCCATTACGGCTAGGGTTAGGACCTTTCTCATCCTGTGAACGCCCTTTATCAATGGAATCCTGCACATAGCGAACAATCAGATTGGCTCCGATTTTTTGCACCATTTCATCTCTGAATTCTAAGGCCTCTACAAAATTGTGTCCGGTATCAATGTGCATCAATGGGAAAGGAATCTTAGCCGGTGCAAATGCTTTTTGCGCTAAGTGAACCATAACGATAGAGTCTTTACCTCCTGAGAAAAGCAAGACAGGTTTTTCAAACTGAGCAGCCACTTCGCGCATGATGAAGATCGCTTCTGCTTCCAGTTGTTTAAGGTGTGTAAGATTATAAGATGCCATGTGTGTAGATTTCTTATTGAGTAATGAGTGGTGTAACGGCGCGCAAGATGTTGTCTTTGCATTCGTCTAAAGACGTGAGGTCTGTACGCACTTCAATGGATGGATGTACCGGATGTTCAAAAGGAGAATCAATGCCGGTAAAGTTTTTGATTTCACCTTTACGTGCTTTTTGATACAATCCTTTTACATCACGCTGCTCGCATATTTCCAAAGGACAGTTGATGAATACTTCGAAATAATCTTTGCCGATGATTTCTTTCGCCATGTTGCGAATCTCTTCCGTCGGACTGATTAAAGAACAAATAGTGATGGTACCATGGTCTGCAAAGAGCTTAGCTACTTCGGCAGCACGTCGGATGTTTTCTTTGCG
>JACMQM010000323.1 GCA_014376985.1 Cytophagaceae bacterium
AGTTTGTTTTTCTTTTGATTTGATCATTAACCGAATCAGAAAATCTCTGTTTTGCAATTGCTCCGGTTGCTCGTCGATGAGTTTAAGGTAAAGGGGAATAGGGCTGTGGTTAAACAGCGTCAGTTGCATTTTGTTATTGCTTCCTAAAGAAAGTAATTTAGTACTTTTGCGGCTTGCGCTCAAAGCAATAGATGGAGTATTGAGTATAATAAATTCTGCAGTGGCTGCAAAAGCCAGTACTCCCAAGCCTATACACACGATGGGTAAAAGTACAGGTATACCAAAGCTTAACATCATGCCGGCTGTGAAGGATGCCAACAGGATGAAAAAACGATTAGAAAGAAAGGTGTTTCTCAGACGCCTCATTTAACGCGGAACTTCTATTTTTTGTATGATTTCTTTAATGATGTCTTCTGCATTGGTACCGTCCATTTCTTTTTCCGGTGTCAGAATAATGCGGTGATTTAAAACAGGATAAGCTACGGCTTGTATATCTTCGGGAATGACAAACTCTCTGCCACTCATTGCCGCAATGGCTTTGCTGGTGCGCAGTATAGCGAGAGAGGCGCGCGGCGATGCTCCGAGTATAAGGTCTCCGTGGTTACGGGTAAGATCTGTAATGCGCGCAATGTATTGGATCAATTCGTCTTTGATGAATACTTTTTCAATGATGGACTGACAATGCAAGATGTCTTCTGCACTCAATACCTGCTTTACTTCTTTATTGGTTTGCTGTGTAAAGTCACTACTAAATCTGCGCAAGATGCTTGTTTCTTCTTCCAATGAAGGATAATGAATTTTGATTTTAAAGACGAAACGGTCCAACTGTGCTTCCGGTAGGCGGTACAATCCTTCTTGCTCGACAGGGTTTTGTGTAGCAATAACAAAAAAAGGAAGATTCATTTTAAAGGTAGTACCATCTATAGTGACTTGTTTCTCTTCCATCACTTCAAACAATGATGCCTGTGTTTTGGCAGGAGAACGATTGATCTCATCTATGAGTACAATGTTAGAAAAGACGGGACCTTTTTTAAATTCAAACTCAGATTGTTTTACATTAAATATAGAAGTACCGGTAACGTCTGTTGGCATCAAGTCTGGTGTAAATTGTATCCTAGAAAAGCCAAGATTGATCGTTTGAGCGAGCAATTTTGCTGTCAATGTTTTGGCTATTCCTGGTACTCCTTCTATCAGAACATGTCCACCTGTAAACAAGCTGGCCAATAGCAGATCAATCATGTGAGATTGTCCCACAATCACTTTACTTAATTCTCTTTTTACTTCTGTTACAGAAAATTTCATGCGCTCTAAGCCTAATTGCATGTTGTTTTCAGGTATGATTTCTTCCATAGAATTGTTATTTGCAGTTGAGGTAAAAGTAGTTTAATTTTTTATAATAAGAGATGACATCGCTATTCGATATGGCCGGTCTGGTGTTCACATAACGGTCTATGGTCAACAGTCGCTCTATATGTTGCTGATCGACTTGAGAGCGATTACTTAATAATCTTATCGTATGTTCATCATTGGTTTTAATGCTGATTTTATATTTCTCTTTTACATAAATTCTAAACATACGAAACATCAGCAGCGAGATCTTATAGGGATCTTGTTGCTGAAAATACAAGGAGCCAACAGTTTTATAATATTCCAGTGTAGTATTTCTCTTTTCTTCCAGTACGGCAATGGGTTTTTGTTCACGTTTTGCTCTAAACAAAATATAAAGAAATGCCATGGCCAATAGCAAGTACCAGCCGTATTTGAGGCTCGGTTGTGACAAAATATAAATCAAAGGACCTTCCGTCGATTCTGATCCTCCTTCTTGATTAAAATCCTGATAGGTTTTATGGTACTTGTCAAAATAAGTATTGCCATTATGCAAGTGTTGAAATACTTTGGAGGTGTACTTCAAGTGTTGGTAATCCTTGAGGTAGTAATTGCTGAATAATATCGGATTGGTGTGAAAATAGAAACCACCTTTTCCATGAGGAATAAAAATAAAATTGACATATCCCGAATCTACGCTAGTCGAAAGGAAGCCACACTTCACAACGGAATCGGCTGCTTCGCACAGGTATTTGCTGTCATAGATGGCCCATTGCTTTGTATTATCAATATCTATGAAAGAATTTGGTTTATGATACGGAGCTTTATAAGTGTAATCCACCGAATCTCGCTGTGAGGGAAACGAAAAATTAGGATGAATAATACTATCTGTATAAAAGTTGAGTCCTTCCCATTCCTGATTGCATTGATTAGGATAAAGTTTGCGCATCAGCTCGCCAGGAATGCTTTGAGTAGCCATGAATACGGTGTTTCCTTTTGCTGACCAATCCATAAGCGCTACCGCTTCGGTATCAGACATGAAGGCATAGCGGTTCACCAATACGATATTTGCATTGGTATCTTTACTGGCGTATTTTTTTATAAGCAACAGGTAATCGCTGTTGATATCGGTTATTTTACTGGCACGTTGTTCAAGTAATTTATAGAGCACAGATGTTCCATAAGGATCATTGCTCTGTTCTCTAAAATGTTGTTCCCAATTGGTGGAAGGTTTATTGAAAAATATAAAATAGATAAAAACGCCTGCAACGATGATTACAGAAAATAGAACGATTAATATGGTAGACCTTCTTTCTTTCATGAAGATTAAACTCTCCTGATATGAATTTTGAAATTATTAAATGCCTCAAAGTCCTCTTGGGTGGCTACTGACTCACTATACCAGGCTTTTTCATAAAGCAATACCATGGAACCAAAAGACAAGAAAATTTCTTTTCCAGCGAGTTCATTCAGGTAGTCTCTATTTGTTTTCTCTTTTTTCCATTCGATCCATTCTAACTGTTGCAAATCTTGTAGCGACTGAATAAACAGTATGCGAATGGCCGTTTTGTAATCCTTTTGTCTTAAGGCTTCTTTCAATAAACTATGTAAATCATTTTGCATCATTTGCTCATCGTTGTGCAAGATTTCAAATGTAGCTTTTGTTTTTTTGATCGTTGTATTAGAAGCAAAAATAGCTGATCCGATCAATCGATAGAGTAGATAGCCCAATGCTGCAATGACAACAGCAAATAAAATATATTTTGTAACTTCTGAATTGAAACTAAAACTTGGGAAATTCCATGAATGATCAGCATCTGACTTCTGTTTTTCTTCCTTCTTTTTAGTATGGAGTGTGTCACTGTAATTTAAATCTTTAGTTAGTTTTTTCCAGGTGATGGAATCAAGTGCTTTACCGGTAACGCTGTCTTTTGTATAAAGATGTTGTTCTTGTTCTAACAATACTGGATACTCTTCTTCTTCCAAATAGTCAATGCTGTCAGGGAAATATAAAACAGTATCTTCTTCCTGCGCCAATGCAGGACTTAAAGATTGCAATACAAAAAGTAGAACAAAAAGATGTATTGTTTTTAACATTAAAACTGTTTTATTTTTTCTATTAGACTATTGGCTTCAGTTGATTCCTTTATGGAAAAATATTTAATGAAGATGCTATTTAAAATAAAGAATGAAATGAAGGATAAGCCAATCATGGACACTAAACAAGGGACAAATGTTTTTATAAAGACTTGCGTATTTTCACTGATCAGTACTTGCCAATTCAAAAAAGGCGAATAAACATACCAAAGAGGTACAAATAGAACGAAGAACAACAAAATTCCAGTGATAAAGACAATGCAATAAATTCCATATATGGAGAGAAAGTTACTGCTCGTTAAACGAATGCTTTTTACAATCGCTTGTACAGGATTTAATTTTTCATAAAAGCCAATAAATAAAGTCAAGATGATAAAAGGAGCTAACACCATCACACTCCATGCAAAGAGTACTTCTGATAAGAAGGTAAGTGAAAATAAAAAGAAGGTACAGCCTGTACTCCAGACAAACATCAACAGATATTCTTTAAAACCAGGAACATCGCTGCTTTCTTTTTTTAGAAAACTTACAAATCGTTCTAATGTAATGGTAAGTATAAAAGAAAAGAAAATAATGTTGGCGTATTTGATGGAGTCAGGTGTGAAATTATTGTATAGTTTGTTAAAGAAAAACCATCCGTTTGAATAGTCGTTTTCTTTCATCGCAATCAATGCATAAGTAGCACCCACAGAGTATATAATACTCAAAACTATAAAAGGGATAATGATTTTACTGAAATGAGTTTTTAGAAAGTAGAATGTAAGTTTAAATATATAACCATTGTCGTATATTTTATTTATATCAAAATTCATGGATATTCCACTTCTTAAGCGCTCTGGGTTTAGGCTGGCGTGAAATCCTGTTTTAGATTTGCGCCAGGGAAGAATTATAAAATAACCGATAATGAATACCAGTGAAATGAATATTAAAGATGCTTTGAGCCAATCCGGCGTTCCTGTATAGCGTGTAATAAAGCTCTCAATAAATCCGGCAAGGCAAATGAGCGGGGCCAGTCCGGATAATAATTTTAAACTATTGGCACCAGAAATTCTTAATGCCTGAAGTGGAGTATAGGTACCTGGAAATAATAACCCTGATCCTAGTTTTATACCTGCTCCTCCGGCCAGCACAATACAGGAGATTTCTATCGTGCCATGAAGCCAGATGATCAAGAAGGAATCCACCAGTAAGCCCTGCGAATAAAAGAAATACTGAAACGCCGCGACCATAATGCCGTTGTACATGAGAATAGAGACGCTTCCTATAGAGAAGAATAATCCCATGATGTAGGTGAAGAAAGCGACTTTGAGGTTATTCAATGTGATCCCTAAAAACATCGTCAATTGACCTTCGCTTTTGTAAACCGCTAAAGGATCACCTTTCTCTATGTTCGCTTTGGTCATTTCTATGTAGCGATGACCCAAAATATGCTCGGGGAACCCGGGATCCTTGTAAGCTGAAATGATACCAAAGAGGAGAGAGATCATAAAGACAATCAAACCGATTGATAATTCCTTTCTTGAATGATAGACAATGTAAGGCAGTTCTTCTTTCCAAAAAAAGACAATGTCTTTCCACTTTGTTCTCTTGTTTTTATAAACGATGGAGAAAATAGCCTGTGTGATATTATTCAGGTAAACACGTATGGAACGGTTAGGATAAAAAGTACGCGCATAAGAAAGATCTTCAGAGACCTGAATAAACAATTCACTCAATTGATCAGGATCTTTTTGTTTTTCCTTCAATAAGGTTTCCAGATCTTGCCATTTTTCTTTATTTTGTTGAATGAATGAGGTTTCCTTCATGCACTAATAGTAAAAATTATATGGAAACTATAGATATAAATACACCCCAAAATGTAACAATAAATTATGAGTTAGCCTCATTATGGGATCGAATATTTGCGTTTGTTATCGATTTCATAATAGTCTCTCTTACCACGCTTATTATATACAGCGGACAGGCTTTTAATGTCATTTTTATAATCCTTGCATTGGCTTTTTTTTTATTGTACAGTCTTCTGTTTGAACTTATGAATAATGGTAAGTCGCTGGGCAAGATGATTTTGGGACTTAAGGTAATGAAGACAGAAGGTACTCAAGCCATTGCAAGCGATTATTTAGCCCGGTGGGTTTTCCGCTCCCTGGAATTGTATATGACGGCAGGACTTTTTGCTGCTATCATGGTGAGTTTATCGGATAAGAACCAGCGCTTGGGAGACCTGGTGGCTAATACGGTAGTAGTCAAGGAACGCCCTAGTTTTAGTATGTCATTGGTAACTTTGCTGAATAAGAAAACATTGAATGACTATCAACCCAAATACCTTGCTGTGGCAAACATGTCAGAAGAGGATGCGCTATTCATTAAAGAGGTATTGGAACGTTACCGCAAATACAACAATGAAGCTCATCGCGACGCCTTGAAGATACTGGCAGATAAAATGAAAGCCAAATTGAACATCACCACCTCAGTAGGTAAGTACGACGAATTTTTATTGACATTGATCAAAGATTACGTAGTATTGACACGATAAAATAGCTGTAAGTGGTATTTGTAAGGTAAGTATAGTTTAATATAGCATTTGCAGATACAACTTATCACTTAGCACTTTAATGGATATACTGGACTATACACTTTTTAAAATAAAAACCATACAAGTCAATGTCAGGGAAGCCATTGTTATTGCATCGGCTTTCATACTGATATTCCTTTTATTGTATGGGCTCAAATTTGTTTTCAGATCCAAAGCAAGACGTAAAAAAGTAGATTATAGTGCCAACTACCAATCCATTTTTTTATTGGTGTCTTATGTGGCATGGATTTTTTTTATGAGTATCATTTTATCATACATCGGTCTTGATCTAAGTCTTTTGATTGCCAGTTCTGCCGCATTATTTGTAGGCATTGGTTTAGGGCTTCAGCAAACGTTCAACGATTTTGTATCGGGTATTATCATTTTGCTGGAAGGTACCATCAAAGTAGGAGACGTGGTCGAAATTGACAATACGGTAGTGCAAGTGGTAGAGATTAAATTACGCACGTCAAGAGTCGTTAATCGAGGAGACATTACGGTGATTGTGCCCAATCATAAATTCATTTCAGACAGCGTGATCAACTGGACTTACAACGATAAAAAGGCTCGCTTCTCTGTTACGGTAGGTGTAGATTATTCATCTGATGTACGCTTAGTAGAAAAGATCTTATATGAAATCGCGGACTTGCACGATAGCCTGATTGCCGACGAAGTACACAAGCATTATGTACGCTTTACTGATTTCGGCGATTCTTATTTTGTATTCGAACTCTTCTTTCACACGGATAATACCTTCCGTGTGGAACGAACCAAGAGTGATTTGCGTTTTATGATGTTAGAAGCCTTTCAAAAGAACGGCATTAAAATTCCATTTCCTCAACGAGACATTCATGTTTACAAAACGGATGCTGGAAAGAACGATGATTCTTTTAAAACTAACAACTAACAATCATGCCTACCTGTGGTTATTTATGTCCGCGCTGTGAAGGAAAAGGTTTTACTGATGAAGGTGAAACGTGTGATTGGTGTAGTGTAGAATTGCTGGTCAAAAAAAAGCACCATATCATTTCCGACGAAGAGTGGCAGCGTTCTGTGCATGAGGGGGATTGTTGCAGTCATCCGATAGAAAAGAAAGATGTGCATGGTGAAGAGTGAGCAGTGAATAGTTTATATGATTTATTAATAAAAAAAGTGTACAGTTTTGCTGTACACCTTTTTTATTCTGTTCACTATTCACCCTTCACTGTTCAATCTAACTATCTATATTTCCCTGGCATCAAGTAGTTTTTCACATAGTCTTCCACGCCTTCTTCAAGGCTGGTAAAGGGTTTGCTATAACCGATGCTTTTCAACTTTTTCATATTGGCTTCGGTGAAGTATTGGTATTTATCACGGATATCAACAGGTGTATCTACAAAGTCTATGTCTTCTTTTTTACCCATGGCTTTGAAGGTGCTTTTCACCAAGTCAAGAAATGTTCTCGCTTTACCACTTCCTAGGTTATAGATGCCGCTGTTTTTGCGGTGTTCAATCAAAAACAAAATGACGTTGCACAAATCTTTTACATAAACGAAATCTCGCATTTGTTCACCGTCTTTGTATTTTGGGTTATGCGAACGGAATAATTTCATTTTACCTGTTTTCTGAATTTGATAGAAGGAATGTTGAATTACGCTTGCCATGCGGCCTTTATGGTATTCGTTAGGACCGTAAATATTGAAGAACTTAAGTCCTGCCCAAAAGAAAGGTTTTTCTTTTTGCTCCAATACCCAAATGTCAAAGTTGTTTTTGGAATCACCGTATGGGTTCAATGGTTTCAACTGAGGAATGATACTTTCATTGTCATCATAACCCAACTCCCCATCACCATAAGTCGCCGCAGAAGAAGCGTATACTAAAGGAATTTGGTAAGAGGTGCAACGCTTCCAGATTTCTTTGGAATAGTTGAGATTCAATTCGTCAAAAATAGCTTTGTCGAATTCTGTGGTGTCTGTACGCGCACCAAGGTGAATAATGAATTCTGTATGTTGACTGTTTTTATCTAGCCAATTGAAAAAGTCCTTGCGATCTACTCTTTCCTGAATGGTTTTGCCCTCCAGGTTCTTGTTTGTTTCAGGATTGGAAAAATCATCCACGGCAATAATATAATTGAACCCTGCTTCATTTAAGGCTTTTATCATGCAGCTGCCGATAAAACCGACTGCTCCTGTTACTACCATCATATCAATCTGTTTTATTAATGATTTATATTTCCCAAATTTACGAAGTTATTTTAAGTAAACGATGTTAAAATATATTATCTGCTGTTTTGCAGCAAGCTTGCTGTTATCATGTCATGAATCAGGCCAACAAAAGTCAGAGAAGGCTGATATACAGGAGTTGGTAATAGTCGATGAAATGGGGAGAACGCTTCATCTTAAAACCTCTATTCAACGCATTTTACCCTTGTGTGCATCTTCTGAAGAAACGATGGTGTTATTGTGCGACAGCAATCAAATCATAGGACGTACACCCGAATGTTCATCGCCTTCATGGATCATCTCAAAACCTTTGGTGAATAACTATCCACTGGATATTGAAAAGGTGGTTACATTAAAACCTGATTTGATTGTCAGCAAGGAAGGTATGTTGTCTGCGGATCAAATAGAAAAACTGGAATCTTTGGGCTTGATCATCTATATGCAGAAAGCAGACGATATCAAGGGCATCGGTCAAAGCATGAGAAAGCTTGGAACAGCGATTGGACAAAAAGAAAAAGGGGAGCGTGCAGCACTCCACTTTCAACATCAATTCGATTCTATCTCACTTCTTACTCCTCACTCCTCACTCTTCACAGCATCTGCAATAGGTATTATATCATCAGATCCTGTATATGTATTTGGCTATTCGTCATATTTCACAGATGTCTTAAATTATTGTGGTGTAAAGAATGCCATGGAGAGCAGCATTGCACAAGCTTTTCCGGTAGTGGATCAGGAATACTTATTAAAAACGGATCCTGATTATTTAATTTTTCCCGGTAATGAAAATCAGGTAAACGAACTCTTTGTGAAATTTCCGGTACTCAAGAAAATGAAAGCATACAAACTTCATCATTGTCTATCGGTGCACGGTGACTGGCTCTCTAGACCAGGACCTGAATTGACAAAGGCAGCGGCTGAGATCAGTAAACAATTGAACGAAATAACACGTGAAAAAAGATAGTTGGCTTGCCATTGGTTTACTTGTTTTTACACTCCTCACTTTTATTGTCGGTTTGAGTGTCGGTTCTGCCGATACCAGTATTTTAGATGGCTTGAGCGAAGAAGTATTTGATCAGCAAGTCTTGTATCAACTCCGCATGCCTCGCTTGTTACTGGCATGGGAAATAGGGGCCTTACTCGCTGTTGCTGGTTCGATCATGCAACGCGTGCTTAACAATCCTTTAGCAGACCCTTACATATTGGGAAGTGCAGCTGGCGCTTCTTTTGGCGCGGCGATGGTGCGCTTGGCTATAGGTGGCAGTGCATTTATTTTGTTACCTTCCGCAGGTGCCTTTGCAGGTGCTATGCTGAGTGTATTGATTATTTTGTCCATCAGCAAACTCATGGGTGCCTCAGGGCGCAATCAAATCATTCTGGCTGGTGTGGCCATCTCGTCTTTCCTCATGGCTTCACTGAGTTTGGTCTATTACATGAACGCCGGGGATAACATTTTAAAGACTTTGATCTTTTGGAGTTTTGGGAGTTTTGAAATGGCCACATGGAATGGCAT
>JACMQM010000324.1 GCA_014376985.1 Cytophagaceae bacterium
ATAAGACCATACACTCCCATCAGTCAACACACCGTCTACGTCAAAAATAAAAGTGGTGATGTTTCCAAAAGGAATACTCATGGTCTATTGATAATAGCTTTGGTCAGCTCTTCGTAAGCTGATTTTAAGTTCGGAAATTTTTCCAACAACTCCAGATGCTTCCCTATTGTTTTAAAATCTTTTCTGCTAGCTGGGCCAGACTGTCCAATGGAAGGGTCTTCTAATTCTAAAAACTTACTGACTGTTTCCGTCATGATCGGAGATAGCATTTTTTTATCGAGCCCTTTCGCTTCCATGAGCTGTAAAGCCTGATTGAATAAAAAATAAGCAAAATTATTGACCAGTACGCCACACAAGTGCACTTGCTTGCGCGTCTCCAAATCGGCCTTGTACGTCGTCAATCTTAATTCCTGCAAAAAGGACATGATTTGTTCTTCTATTGCTTCTGAAGATCCTTCTATAAAAACCGGAATTTGTCGCCAGTGCACGGGTCTTCCTTTGGTAAACGTTTGGAAAGGATACACCACTGCACTTCCCGCACATGGAATGGAAGCAATGGATTGCAAAGAGCGCGCACCGGAAAGATGGATCAGGTAAGCGGATGCTTCAACGGTATAATTTCTGATGGATTCCAGTGCATCGTCTTTGATGGCTAATACGATCAAGTCTCCTTCAATAATAAGATCTTTGGTTAGTGTCCAGGTTGCAACACCAGGAAACTCCGCTTGTAAGGCCTCCAGTTTGGCCGCATCACGGGCATAAACCGTCAGCTTTAGGTCTTTTTTACTGTGCAATAATTGCAGCAAATGCCAGCATAAGTTGCCAGATCCAACGATAGCGATTCTTTTAAACGTCATGAAAGTAGAAATTTAAGCGGCTTTGTTTTTCATCTTTGCGAATTCATTATAACGGCGCAGGATGGCGATAAACAAACCTAAGACAAGCAATAGAGAACCAATCCACAATAGATTGATCATAGGTTTTTCTATCGCTTTCAAAATGATATAATCACGTTGGCAGGAAGTAAACTCAAAGGTAAAGCCTTGCTGATCCGGATTGATTTGGTGGAATACTACGCGGATACCCAGGTCGCTCAATGTTTCCGGAACATAGCCTACTCTCTTTTCTTCTATATTAAGCACATAAATAGGATGCAGCGGAAACACTTGTCCGTCGGGACCTAAAATATGCAGGTGTGCTTTCAATGCGATGTCTGAAGAATCAACATGTGCACCACTAATATGTTCGATGCGTTCTACATCATCCAATACCGCCACGTAGTCGTTTACAAAGACCGTATCCTTTATGCGCATAAACTGCAACTCCGGCTTGCCCCATTCTCTCTCTTCCTCATCTATCGGCACTACAGAAAGGTGTGAGTATAAATCACGATCTGCGAAACGTTCGATGTCTGGAGAAGGGATAGATCCCATGCGTGGATTTTTTTGTAAGCGTGGATACAGCACGAATTCCTTTCCATCTTTATTCTTGTACTGCACTTCGTAATACGTATTCTCAGGATTAGTCTCTAATGTATCTCCCTTTTTAAAATACGTATCTCCATTTTTTATTAAATCTCTTCGTGCAATGACTTTGTATGGATCCATCGTTGTGGTGATGCTATCCTTATTGATATATCCAGGAAACCCTTCTACTTGGACACGTGGGCCTTTATAGGTCAAGCGGTATTTGCTACCCATAGTTTCCGGAGTACTTCTAAAGAGCAATACATTTTCTGCGTTGACTTCATCCGGAAAATCTTTTCGGTAAGGCATACCTGAATTATTCAAGGATATTATTTTAGTATATCCCGAAGAATATAAAATGCCGATCAGCATCAAGGCTACACCAATATGAGCAATGGCCCCGCCTGTAAGCTTGATGTTATTTTTTACAACCGATACAAAAATAATCAGGTTAGAAATAATGGAGAAGATAGCTGCCGTCAATAATATGATATATCCGACACGCTTATAAATAGGAAATTCACTTGGAGCCCCATCTTTTGTAAGTCCTCCCAGTAAAATAATTAAAGTAGCAAGAAGTAAAGACAACAATACGGGAATGAATAATTTATCCCAGATTTGCTTGCCTGTCATTTTTGCCCACCAGAACAATTGTCCTGCTCCTGATAAAAGAGCGATGGCAATAGCAAACCATATCTGCCAATCGCTGTAGTGTTTTTCCTGATCTACCGGTGGAGCAATTCTTGAATCCGTGTGCAGCCAAGAAATACTCAAACTGTCCCAAATGCTGTTCAGACTATTGAGTACAGCATTGTAAACAGGAATAGACGTCGTAGCAATCACTTGAAACGCTGCCAGAGAAAGTACGGTCACGCCCATGAAGACCCAGAATTCACGAGAATACATCGACGCTTCTTTATCTGTTGTTGGAATTTCTTTCCAACGCACATACAACAACCAAATCGTAAGACCGATGAAGGTCAGCAAGTAAATTAAGAGTTGTCCCGACAAACCTAAATCCGTAAAGGAATGGACCGAGGATTCTCCAAGTATTCCACTTCTCGTTAGGAACGTTGAATAAAGAATCAGTAAAAAACTACTCATGACCAAAATCATGGAGGTCTTCAACGCCGCGCTGCTGTTACGAAAAATGATCATTGTATGTATAGAAGCCACGAGAATCAACCATGGCACATACACCGCGTTTTCTACCGGATCCCAGTTCCAGTAGCCGCCGAAGTTTAATGTTTCATAAGCCCAATAAGCGCCCATCAAAATCCCTGTTCCTAAAATCAAGGCAGAAAATAAAGCCCATGGCAAAGCCGGACGAATCCATTCTTTATATTTTTTCAGCCACAATCCTGCTACGACAAAAGCAAAAGGAACCAAGGTGGTAGCAAAACCTAAAAACAAAGTCGGTGGGTGAATCACCATCCAATAATTTTGAAGCAAAGGATTTAAACCTCTTCCGTCTTCCGGTATGAAGTTAGGATCGTTTGCATATTTAGGAATGTCCGGCATGACTTCTTTCAACAACATGAAAGGAGAACTTCCGATTTTCAAATCGATGAAAGGCAATACGACACCAATGATCATCGAAGCCAGGAAAGCCTGAACCGCACAAAAGACAGCCATGACAGGGGCTTCCCACTCTCTATTAATCGTAAGGAGTAAACCGCCTAATATGACATCCCAAAAGATCCATAAAAGAAAACTTCCTTCCTGGCCTTCCCAGAAACAAGAGATCATGTATTCTACCGGCAGGTGATTGGACGAGTGACTCCAGGCGTAATGGTATTCGTAATGGTGATCGTGAATAATGAAGAACAAAGAAGTAATGATTCCCAATACAGAGAAAGCATGCACGCCAAACCAAATTCTGGCAAAACGCTTCCATGATTTTTTAGAACCTAAATCTTCCGGATCGCTGTTTACATTTTTGTAATAGGAAAATGCGGCAACCAACGATGAGAAAAAAGAAATGATAACGAATAAATGGCCCCAATCACCAATCTGCAGCTGCATATGTTCTTAGTTAAATGATCCTTTCGGATGTATAATGAATGCCAACAAGGCTGCTTTACAGCGAGGTGGTCAATTTTTTATTCTCGTATTTGGAAGGACACTTCATAAGGATTTTATCCGCCTTGAATGTTTTTCCTTTGAAACCTCCGATGATGACAATCTGTTCAGATTTCTCGAAGTCCTGTGGTTTAGGACTTAAATATACAACTCGCTCTTCGCGATTTTTATTGTCGGTAATGACAAACTCAAAATAGTTAGGATCAACGCCGGGATTATAATTCATTCCTTCGATGTCACCGAAATTATTTTTTTTCAATTTACCCACTACGTGTACCTTTTCATCCGGACTGTCTACAGCCAACTCCTGCGCTTCGTCAAAGGTGACATACTTGGAGGCGTCTCCTGAAGTGGAGATGATCACACCGATGGCTACGGCAATCACCAGTAAGAGAATGATGTGAGTAATTTTCATACTTAATTCTTTTCTTCTTTTTCAAGCTTGCCTATTTTTCTGTCTAACAAAAACACATAGACAAACAAACCCGTTAGGATGATGGCAAACACAGTAATGACCACATAAATTTTTCCGTCTTCACGAAATTTATCCGCCATCTCTGCGTCCTGTGCATTCGCGGCAAATGATACGATGAAGAAAAAGAAAAAGAGCAAGTGGGTGATAAGCTTATTCATACTATATAATATTATTGATGTGAATACTGATTGGAAGAAGAATAGGCCTTATTTTCCAACTTAAGTTTCAATGTTCTCAGGCGAACTCTTAACGTAGTAATCCAAACTCCTAACAAAATAAAACCCAGACCGGAAGAATAGAAAATAAGATTCATTTCACGGTCACGGTCATACGAATTGAAGCCGGGATTGCCACCGTTACCGGGATGCAAAGAGTCTGTCAAACGAGGTAAAATATAAACCAAAGATACAAACGCGGGAAAGGCAAAGATATTAAACACTGCACTGATGCGTGCGCGTTGCTCTTCATCTTGTATAGACCCTCTCAACACGATGTAAGCAGAATAAATCAA
>JACMQM010000325.1 GCA_014376985.1 Cytophagaceae bacterium
GTTCAACAACTTACCGACTTCCGGTATAAGAGGCTTAACTACCTTTATCGTAAAAGCTACTGATAACAAAGGCGGAGTAAACGGTGCAACAATTGATGTGATCGAAAACAAAGCGCCTGTTGTTACAGTAACGGCTCCATTGCCAAAATACAATAACAGTAACATCGTGTATGTACAAGGAACGAGTATCACAGTAACCGCTAATGCAACAGATGCAGACGGATCAATTGCTAAAGTGGAAATTTCACAGGGTGCGAATGCACCAATAGTAAAAACAGCTGCACCTTACACGGCAACATTTGCAAGCTTACCTGCACCTGCTCCGGACGGTTCTATTTACTTTACTGTAAAAGCATACGATAACAATGGTGCTACAACATCAGCATTGATCATTGCGTACAGAAACCGTGTGCCTAACGTTTCTATCACAGCGCCTGCTGCAGTCACTCCAGGTTCTACTATCACGATCACAACGTTTACAAATGATGTAGATGGTGCGGTAGCAAAAGTGGAATTCTTCAATGGTGTAATCAAATTGGGTGAATCAACTACGGCTCCTTATGCCTTCTCTATTGCTAATGCTGTGGCCGGAACATATTCCTTGACGGCCAAAGCAACCGATGATTTGGGCCAATCCAATGCATCTGGTATCGTTACAGTGAATGTAGCAACCGCTTCCTGTACAGTAGTTGCATGGAACAGCTCAACCGCCTATTCTACTCCTAATAGGGTATCAAAAGGCGGAACGGTTTACGAAGCCAAATGGTGGACACAAAACGAAGACCCTGCAACGCACGCAGGACAATATGATTCCTGGAAAGTAATCGGTCCATGCAATGCCCGTCTGAGCGCTGCTGAATCTTTGAATACGGTTAATGTATCGCCGGTACCTTTCAGTGATGAATTATTTGTAGACATCAAGGACAATCAGGCTCACATTGAGTTGTATGATTTATTCGGAACAAAAATAGCACAAGCAGATGGAAGTGGAAGGGTTACGATTCCAACAGCAGCATGTGCTCCCGGCCTATACCTTTGCAAAGTATTTGTAAATGGTGAAAGCAAATCATTCACTGTTGTGAAAAGATAGTAAGAATAATGTTGTTTTGTTAATGAGACCCGGTTTGCTTAAGTGCTTACCGGGTTTTTATTTAGATGAACTGCCTTGCCTTTAATCTCTAAAGGGCACTTTAGAAAAACAGCAGAGAGATTGCGCCCTTCTGGAGCTTATATAGATTGTATTTTATAACCCCGCGTCCCAGAGGGATGCAATGTCTCTAACAAAAAAATGAAATAATACGCGAAATTCCCTTTAGGGGATTTAGTGGTAAGACAGCTCGTATTGCTTTACGGTATTAATTTTGTAATAAGACTAAAATAATCAGTATATTTTAGTCTTAAACAAGTACAACCGCATGTATCAAAAATTCAATCGAAGATTAGACGGCCAAACGGCTTTGGTAACCGGATCAAGTTCCGGGATAGGGAGTGCAGTCGCCTTGGCTCTGGCAAAAGAAGGAGCAAACGTGATTGTCAACTATTCTCGTGACGAAGAAGGAGCCAATAAAATTGTAGCGTCTATCAATAACGACAACGAAGCAGGTTCTGCTATTGCCCTACGTGCGGATGTTAGCAAAGAAGATCAGGTGCAGGAAATGTTTAGGCAGAGCATTGCTCATTTTGGGACCATTGATATATTGGTGAACAATGCCGGCTTGCAGAACGATGCGGCCATACAAGACATGACGTTAGCGGAATGGCAATTGGTAATTGACATCAATTTGACGGGACAGTTTCTGTGCTCCAGAGAAGCGGTGAGAGAATTTTTGAAAAGAGGGCCCAGACCAGAAGTGTCAGTGGCCACGGGTAAAATTATTTGCATGAGCTCGGTGCATGAAGTGATTCCCTGGGGTGGCCACATCAATTACGCGGCCTCTAAAGGAGGTGTTATGATGTTGATGAAATCCATGGCGCAGGAATTGGGACCTAAAAAAATAAGAATCAACAGCATTGCTCCGGGAGCTATCAAAACGCCCATCAATAAAGAAGCCTGGGATACTCCGGAAGCAGAAAAAGAGTTATTGAAATTAATTCCTTACAATCGCGTCGGAGAAACGTCGGACATAGGATCTATAGCGGCCTGGCTGGCTTCGGACGAGTCGGATTATATTCATGGTACAACCATTTTTGTTGACGGTGGAATGACATTGTACCCTGGGTTTTATGGTAACGGGTAATGATCAATGGTTTAGATTCTTTAAAAAATCTTCTGCGATTTCATGATGACGAAGAAGTGTGGCTTCACTCATTTTATCCAAATGAAAAGTCATGGCTGATAAACGGGGATTTTGTTTGAAGAACGCTTTGTGTTTATCAATAAATCGCCAGTATAAGGCATCCCAGATTTCACACCAGGGCCCTTTCTTGTAATCACTCATTTTTAAGATGTAGTTGGAACCTGACAAATAAGGTTTGGTGGTAGCTGTACCACCCGATGCGAATTGACTCATAGAATAAACATTGGGAACCATGACCCAATCGTAAGCATCGATGTGAAATTCCATAAACCATCGGTAAATATCGTGGGGATTTATTTCACAAAGAAGCATAAAATTTCCCATGACCATTAATCGTTCGATGTGATGACTATAAGCATGGTCATGCACTTTACGGATGACGGTATCTACTGGCTCTATGCCTGTTGTGCCTTTCCAAAAAGATTCAGGAAGCTTGCGCTCGTGTTTATAGAAGTTTGATGTACGTTCTTTTCTTCCGTGGTATACATAAAGGCCCAGCATGAATTCACGCCACCCTATGACCTGACGGATGAATCCTTCCAGACTGTTTAAAGGAACAGCATGTTTTACGCCGTAACTCATCACGGCATCAATCACTTCCTCTGGCAGCAACAAACCTGTATTAAGATACGGTGATAGCACAGAGTGATAAATATACACCTGGTCTTTTGAAATGGCATCTTCATAAGGGCCGAAAAGCGCGAATCGATTTTCAAGAAAGTCCTGTAAACATTGTTTTGCTTCTGCATGGGTGACACCATAATGGAATGTTTCGGACGAACCGTAATGATGTTCAAAAAACTGTTTGGTATATTTTTTAGCTTCCATTTTCCATTTGTTATCTTCTAACTTTAATGGAAAAGGAGGGATATGTTGCCTGGGTAATTTCTTTCTGTTTTCTTCATCGAGGCTCCACTTACCACCTGCAGGCTTTGTGCCGTTCATCAATAAACCAAGATTTTTTCTTTGCTGCATGTAAAACGAAGCCATGGAAAAATGTTTCTTTTCACGAAAGTGTTTTTCCAGCAAAGTGCGGTCGGATAAAAACATGGGGCTTTTTAAAACCTGCAGCGAACTGAGCATGGCCAGCTCAGACTTTATTTTGCGTTCCAGCCAGTCGTCAGTAGTGGCGTAATAAGAAATGACATCAGGCTTTTGTTGTTGAAGCAAAGCAATGAGCTTTCCGTAATTTTTTAGTTCATTCGTCTCCAGGTAATGAACTGTATAGTTTTTTTTAATGAGCAAATCCGCAAAATATTTCATCGATGCGCGATGGAACATGATTTTTTGCTGGTGAAAAGAATACTGAGTAAAGTATAAAGGATCTTCCAATAGATAAAAAATAGTGTTCTTAGGGTGTGTGGTCAGCTCTTCGAACAATTGATGCGGATATATAAGGAATGCGATGCTGGACATTTTTATTTAACTGTTTTTACACTGAATAAATAATCTTATTTTGCATGGTAGAATAACACATAATCGAACAGATTGTTCAATACTTGATGAATACTCTTTTTCTTAAAGCAATGCTGCTCTGCCTAACCTTGCATTTATCATGCGTGGTTTATGCGCAGGTTTATGAACCGGCTTTCATTATTTCTATATACGGTGACACCATTCGTTGTCAACTCAAACACATTCGCTTCATCAGCAACAAGTCCGAATTTCGTTACAAAAAATCGTTGGATGATAAGAAAGAGGTATTCATCAATTCGAAAGATGTGCTATGGATTGTCACGTCAAAAGATACGTTCGAATGCCTGGCCACTGATAAAGGAATGTATAAAGGACAGATCTCTGCTTACAAATTGCTTTCGAACGGGCATTTGCGTTTGTATGAACAAGATCATTTTACAAAAATGGGAGGAGAAGCAGCAGCTTCTTATTTCATCAAGAAGGAAGGTATGGTATTGCAGGAGATTACAACCTTAGATTATAAAAAGTATTTGCTGATTTATGCGGGAGATTATCCGGAGAACAAAGACAGGGTAGAAAAGTTGGCTTACAAGGAAGAAAATCTACAGCAGTTTATTAACGGATATAATGACTGGTACTTCGCTCAACAAACAAAATAAAAAGGCTCACCCAGCAATTTCGGATGAGCCTTTTTATGAGATGAATTTCTTAGAAACGAATACCAGCTTCTAGACCGATAAGATCCATATGGGTTTTACTCCAGTCACTGTATTTACCATTATCTGTATTTGTCAATGTAACATTTGTTAACCCTCTGTTGTAATAGAATCCTGCAAACAGTGCATTCGATTCCCCAACTTTATATAATACACCTGCTCCGAAATAAAGACCTACATCAACAGGTGAAATGATTTTGTGATCATCATCATCTAAATCAAAATTGCCACCTTTACTTTTCAATTTTTCTGAAATTTTGAAATTCATGGTTGGACCAAGTTGGAAGTAAAGCTGCATGTCTGTTGCGATCTCATTGGTAAACGCTTTAAGCGTAACTGGTACTTGCACATATTGTACAGAACGTTTAAAGCTGTATTCAGAACCGCCACCATAGTACTTGGCATTGACTTGAGTAGCTACATAATTTAAACCCAAATTAAAAGCCAAATTATCTGTGATAAAGAAATCTAACGCGGCGCCTCCAACAAAAGCACCACCAGCTCCATTACTGGATGCATCAGGAAGAGCGTTTTCTTTATCAGTTACACGAGTCAAAGCGACTGCCGGAGAAAGTTTTAGACTAAATTTAACTTGAGAAAAGGCATTGAATGTCAATAGACAAAAGATGAAAAGCAAACCTGTTTTTTTCATAATAATCTTGTTTAGGTTAAAGTTAAGATATTTCTCGTCAAAATATTTATTAGTGAAGATTCATGCGTAATTCCTAACTTTGAGTTAGTGAATGATCAACTGCTATACACTAAATTAACACTATGAAATTCGATTATACAAAATTATCCCTCATAATATGTGCTTTTTTCTTGCTGTTTGGCTGCGACGAAGGTTCTGATAAAGAAGTCCCACCACTTAAAAATCCTATTCAGGTTAAATTGGTAAGACTTGAAAAACAGCTTTTTTCGTTCAAAAGCAAGGAAGAAACCAGAACTTTCCTCATAAATACTCCAGCTTTTACGCGCCTCTATATAGGAGACGAGGATTCGATCATTGATGATCAGGTGACGGATTTTATGTATCAGTTTTACACCAATCCTGCCTTAAAAGAATTTTATCGTTACACCGATTCGTCTTTCAGCGATACTGCCGCCTTAAGAGAAAGTTTTGTGGATTTATTCAGTCGTGTAAAAGAAAACTTTCCAGACTTTCAACCGCCTATCGTTTATACTGTAGTCACCGGTTTTCGCTTTGATAAAGACATTGCCATCAGTGATTCAGCACTTGTAGTGAGCATCGATTATTTCCTTGGAAGCAAGGCGCCTTTTCGTCCCAATCATTACGATTATTTTTTAAAGAGATACGACAAGCCCTACATGCTGCCTATGATTGGACTGGCATTGTCTACCAAATACAACAGAAGCAACGAGAATGACAAGACGATGTTAGCGAGCATGATCTATTATGGTAAGGCCCATTATTTCCTGGAGAAGACGATGCCTGCGTTAGAAGATTCACTCAACATCATGTACTCTGAAAAAGAATTAAAAAGTGCGCAGGAAAATTTGTCTACAATATGGGCGCATTTTGTAGAACGCAAACTGTTGTATGAAACAAGTCACAAATCATTGGAAAATTATGTAGGAGAATCTCCGGCTACCAATGAAATCAGCAAAGAGGCACCAGGCCGCATCGGTCGCTGGTTAGGCTGGCTGATCGTTAAAGAGTACATGTCAAAACATCCAGAGATCACATTGAAACAACTCATGGAACAAACAGATGCTCAGAAAATTTTCAAAGAGTCTGGTTTCCGACCAGAGAAAAAGAAATAGTTTCTATTGGCTTATTTTTTGAATAGATAAAGGACCATGAACTTCAGGACAAATTGAGTTCATGGTCCTTTCTATTTATAAGTTATGCGAAGATCTGCCTCTTATCTAACAACGATAGCCTTGCTATGCCTGATTATTGTCTTCCTGTTATTATCCTGCCGTCCGGAACATCACGATGTGGGCCCATATGGCTATTGGAATGTACCGGATGGAGGAACAGCGGTTATTGAAAACACCAATCTTACCAGTGCAGGTTTGTTAACCAATAGGGCTAACACAACATGGATAATAAGAGGTGAAGTAACTATTAATGACCTGAGTGTTATTGGACGTGTCATTATTGGTCAAGGTGCCGTATTGCATGTCAATGGATTAATAAATGTAGCAGGAGGCGCAAACCTGACTGTTCAGGGAACCGTCAATTGTACTACCCTGACACAGGTTGGAAACATTTATTATAACGATGCCAACATGCAGGTGTCGGGTCAGTATACCGCAGCGGGTGGAACATCTATTTATCTTCAAAACAGTGTAATCAAAGTGAATGATTTGCGCCTGCAGGGTTCCGTCTATGCTTTAGAGAATGATCATACACAGACCACCAATGTGTTTTCTGTTTTTTATTTTACTGGAACAAACCTCTACCTGAACAGAGCTTCAGGTACGACCGTATGTGGTCCTGTTTTGTTTACATACAATGACGACAAAGGATCTTCCGGTGTATCGTTGAACGATTACACCAATGCAGCCATCACAGCGAAACCGGAATTGAGAACGATCTACAATTTACCTTCGGATATTTCTTTTTATCGTTATACCGATCAAAACTGTGCACCGCTTAATACCGCGCCTTCACCATTTTAATCATTTTGTTAACCAACATGAAACCTCGCGTATCTTTCAGAGAAATTATATTGCTGAGCTTGCTTGTCCACAAACTATATTCTTGCCGGTGCAATGTGGAAGAGTCTCTGGCTTATAACTGCACGAATGTACCGGAAGGAGATACAGCAGTGATTGAAAATTTAAATATTTCAGGCATGGGTGCACATAAAATAATCCGGACACAACATGGATTGTAAAAGGCCATGTGGTCATGGATGAACTGCATGTGAAAAGGACAGGCTATTATTGAAGAGGATGCGGCTTTGAATATTCTGGGAATAATACATGTAGAAGAAGAGAGAGCGCTTACCATTAAAAGTAACCAGTTGAAGTAATCGGAATTGAACAGTAAGGAATAATTCACTACTATACTTTCAATTACAAACGCGGCTTCGACACCGCAGATTCAAGAGCTGAGATGACCTGAGCAACTAATTTATTTTTATTGAATTGTGTTTTCGCTAAAGCACGGGATCGTTTTGCGATTTCATCATAAGATTGCATAGATGGAGCCAGTGTAACCAATTTGCGAAAAAAGGCGGCAGGGTTATTGGCTGAATAGTAAAATCCAATTTCATGCTTTTGTATCAAATCACAAATCCAGCCTTTGGTAGTGATGACACAGACTTTACCCATGGCAATGGAGTCAAAAAATTTATTCGGACTGTTGGTTTCTAATATAGGCTGCGGTCCAAAAGAAGTATAGGTAACATGTGCGTGAGCCAATAATTTTTTTACTGCCTCTTTATTTAAGGAACCTCTGAATTCAATGTTGTTCAGAGGCTTCGCCAATTGTTTAAGTTTCTCTATTTCACTCCCCTGACCGGCAATGATGAATTTATAATCACCCTGAAAATAGGTTTGCGCATAAGCAGCTAGTTCAATCAAAGACTCTACGCGATTTACTTTTCCTAAAGCGCCAAAATATACGATGGTCACAGGCAATGGAGGAGACGATGCGGGAATAAAAAAATCGCAGTCACTCATATTGGGAATCATTAAAGTAGGCGTAGCGCTTACTTTTTTTATTCCTTCTTCCATACTGGGTGAGAGCGCAATGATAGAAGACGCATTATTATAAATGGATTTTTCTAAACGTCTTGCCAGAAAACGAAGTACTGGATTATTCAGGTAGCCCAATTGTATAGGAGCTTCCGGCCACAAATCACGCACTTCAAAGACATAAGGTAATTTTTGAAACTTACGGAGCCATAAAGCGATCAGCCCTACCGTCAAAGGAGTGGAAGTTGCAAATACCAAATCAACGCCTTTAATTTTTTTTGCGGTAGAGTAAGCTTTAAAAATGAAAGAAAGGAAAGCGATCATCCTTTTTATAAAACCGTAAGAATTGTCATAACCAACAGGCAGGTAGTATACCGTAGTGCCTTCAATGATACGTGTTTCGTTATAAAGTTTATTATGGGAGGTAATGATATGAATATCATGCCCTTTGGCTTTGAGCGCCTGACTGATGTAATACGAACGGATGGCCCCTCCTTGTTCCTGTGTGAGATAATACTGATGAATGTAAACGATTTTCATGCAAAAGAGACCTTACCGAAAAATAAACATACGAAAAAAGACTTTAGAAATGAAGTACACATAAGAGCAAGCTAAGAGGAACGAGCAAGAATAATTCCTAGCTCGTGCCGTTCCTCTTTGCTTTGTTTCATACTATATAAGACTTTAAGCAATTTTGTAAGTCCGAGCGTAATAAGCACACCATGCCTTGATGCCGCACTCTTCGCATTTGGGAGTACGCGCAATACAGATGTAGCGGCCATGAAGGATTAGCCAATGATGTGCAATGTGTACCCGTTCAGTAGGCAGGTACTTCATCAATTGTTTTTCTACTTCAAGAGGAGTTTTAGCAGTCTGAGTGACCAGGCCAATTCGTTTGGATACTCTGAACACATGCGTGTCCACTGCCATGGTAGGCTGATTGAATACAACGGAAGCAATGACATTCGCAGTTTTACGTCCTACACCTTGAAGGCTTTGTAGATCATTAACGGCAGAAGGAATTTCTCCGTTGAAATGGTCGGTCACCCGCTGGGCCATGCCCACCAAATGTTTGGCTTTGTTATTCGGATAAGAGATGCTTCTGATGTAAGTAAATACTTCATCGGAAGAGGCTTTCGCCAAATCGTAAACAGTAGGAAAACGTTTGAATAAAGCGGGAGTCGTAAGGTTGACCCGCTTGTCTGTGCATTGCGCACTGAGGATGACTGCTACCAACAACTCATAGGGGTTGGAGTAAACCAATTCCGTTTCTGCTTCCGGAGCATTCGCTTCGAAATAAGCTATGATGTGTTGGTAGCGTTCTTTTTTTGTCATCAATGAAAAGGCTGGTGCACTAAGCTCCTAATTTAGCCTTTTTCGAATAGAGCAAGATAGCATCTATGCTTTTTTGTGACGGCTCCAACATGCTTTGATCGATTTGCTTCGCAACCTCGTGGAGATTACCGCAAAATTGATTCACGCCCTCGTCAATCAACGTGGCAAGTCGGAGTTGATTAGATTGTTGTTCTGTTAAATCGTTGTACACATAACGAGTAAGGTCATTTTTGGTAAAGTTTATGGTCATAGGCATAAGATTGGGTTGCCAGCTTCTTACGCAGATTGAGTAAGGCATATCGCATGCGGCCCAGAGCAGTATTGATACTTACTCCTGTCGCTTCGGCGATCTCCTGAAAACTCATGTCTGAGTAGTGACGCATGATCAGTACTTCACGTTGCACATCCGGCAACGTCTGAATGAGATCTCTGATCAGCGTTTGGTTCTCGTCTTTAATCTTCACCGATTCAATGGAATCTTCTGAAAAACTCAATGAGTTGAACACGTTCATGCCATCTTCCAGCACGATCGTTGGGTAGCGTTTGGCCTTTCTTACGTGATCAATTGCCATGTTGTGAGCAATACGCGCAATCCAGGGAAGAAATTTACCTTCTTCATTATATGCTCCCGCATTAATTTTGTTTACTGTTTTTATCCAGGTTTCCTGGAATAAATCTTCCGCTACGTACTTGTCCTTAACGATCATATAGATGGTCGTATACACTTTTGATTTGTGTCTTCGGAGTAGTTCTGCAAAAGCCTCTTCGTTACCATTCTTATATAGGGATAGTAGAACACTATCTTCCATATTTTTGTTAACTTTCATGGTCGTATTATGTTTGGTTAACGTAGAGGTTTATGCCATATTGTACGAGGGTTTGGTGAATTATTAAAAACCAAGTTTATACTTGTTTTGTTAAGGTATATGAAATCCTTGAATAAGTCAAGTTCATCTTCCAATATTTAAACTCAATCTTACCACAAAAGGTTACAAAATATTTAAAATGGCGTTTAATCCAGCGGAAATCGAAGATTTGGACCCCAGAAATTTTATTCTGGTTAAAGGTGCCAAAGTACACAACCTAAAAAATATTGATGTAGCCATCCCCAGAAACGAACTGGTAGTCATTACCGGTGTTTCCGGCTCGGGAAAATCATCGCTCGCATTCGATACTTTATTTGCAGAAGGTCAACGCATGTATGTGGAAAGCCTAAGCTCTTACGCGAGACAGTTTTTAGGGCGTATGGAAAAACCGGATGTAGAATACATCAAAGGTATTTCTCCGGCTATTGCGATTGAACAAAAAGTGAACACGCGTAATTCTCGCTCTACTGTGGGTACCACAACAGAGACCTATGATTACCTTAAATTATTATATGCTCGTGTAGGCAACACCTATTCTCCGATTTCAGGCGACGTGGTAAAGAAAGACAGTGTAGCCGATGTAGCCGACTATATCATGACCAAAGGCGATGGTGCGCGTCTGCTGGTGCTTGCACCGGTGCTTCTTACCAAAGAAAGATCGCTGGAGGAAGAATGTAATTTATTGTTACAGAAAGGCTATTCCAGAATTTATGCCGACGGTGAAACTTTATTATTAGAGGAAGCGGTCAATGATAAAGCCTTCAAGAAGAAAAAAATAAAAACATTTTCCATTGTCATCGATCGGGTGGCTGTTGCTGCTGATGATGAAGATCTGCGCCAGCGTGTATCAGACTCTGTACAGTCAGCCTTCTACGAGGGGCATGGCTATTGTGTCATTCTTGAGTCGGATAAATCAGAGAAAACATTTTCAGATAAATTTGAAAAAGACGGCCTCACATTCGAAGAACCGACAGCTAACTTTTTCAGTTTTAATAATCCTTTTGGAGCATGTACTACTTGCGAAGGTTTTGGGAGTGTACTCGGCCTTGATCCAGATTTAATTATTCCAGATAAAAGCCTTTCTGTTTTCGAAGGCGCCATTGCACCTTGGAAAGGCGAGAAGATGGAAGAACAATGGCAGAAGCCCTTGTTGAAGAATGGCATTCATTTTAATTTCCCGGTACACCGCCCTTACGAAGAACTGAGTGAAGCAGAAAAACAATTACTTTGGGAGGGCAATTCTTATTTCGGAGGCTTAACAAAATTTTTCGCTTACCTCGAATCTCAAACTCACAAGATTCAGTACCGTGTTATGCTTTCGCGTTACCGCGGTAAAACGACTTGTCCGGATTGCAAAGGCACGCGCATACGCAAAGATGCGGGCTATGTGTTGGTAGGAAAAACAGCGATACAAGATGTCGTTTTGATGCCGGTTTCAAAGGCAGTTGAGCATTTCAGAAACATCGAGCTATCTGAGTTTGAAGCGAAAGTAGCCGATCGATTATTGGTGGAAATTATCAACCGATTGGATTACCTTAACAAAGTAGGACTCGGTTATTTAAATTTAAATAGACTCACTGCTTCCCTTTCTGGCGGAGAGTTTCAGCGTATCAAATTGGCTACTTCTCTTGGAAGTGCGCTGGTTGGCTCAATGTACATTTTAGATGAGCCCAGTATTGGCCTGCATTCCAGAGACACCAAAAAGTTGATA
>JACMQM010000326.1 GCA_014376985.1 Cytophagaceae bacterium
AATCTTTAGGATGAAAGAAGAGTGCAAAGGATTTTCATCCAGTACTTTCATGAAATCTTCTCCGTAGCTTTTTACAAAGTCTGTTCTTGCATCATTTTCACTTACATATTTGATCATGGTGACTTGATCTTTACGAAGTATAAATGGTTGAGCGTTGAGTTGTGTTTCAATATAAGCTTTTTGACTCTCGGAAATTTCCTTATTTAGAATGACATGGACTTCTATACTTTCCTGCAAAAATCGAGAAAGCTGGGTAGCATGAACAAGAATGAAAGCAAATACTCCTAAAACAAAAAGTGCTAGGGTCATGCTTGTAAATACAACGACAAAAGGAAAATTGCCTAATATCTTCTTTCTGCGTATGTTTTTTGTGATGTCTCCCATAAAGAATAATGGCCAAATTTAAGAATAAATTTGGCCATTATCTAAATAATTGTGCAGCGACTTGTTTTAAGGATTGATGACTTTTAGTTTATCTAAAGTCTCTTTATTAGACACCTTTTTCAATAGTGTTTTTTTCATTTGTCCCCAAATCAACTCGTAATATTCATTATTGTAGCTCAGGAATAAGTTTTTCTGTCCTTTATTATTAAGCTCCAATAATTCGTAAGGTTTGTTGTTGAAGTCTCCGAATAGAGTCAGCTTTGAACCGGTAAACTGGTAGCTTTTATCTTTCGGGTTGCTAGTATCTACATTCACAGAAAGGTTTGAAAGCTTATTATTTGTTTCTGTATACAATGTATTGGCGGGTGCGCTGCTATTATCTGCATTAGGCGTAGATACATTGCCTGTTTCAGTATCATTGAAATTGGCGCTGTTATCAAAAGCCTTCAGCTCATTGGCAACAGGGACAGAGGTATTTGATTTCTGTTTTTTCTCTATAGCCTTTTGCTCAACCACTGCAGCTGTTTGGTTTTCAGTTGCTGTTGCAGTTGTTTGTTCAGTTACCACCGTTACCGTTTCTTTCGATGGTGTAGAAGAAGAAATTTGTTCTGTGGTTGTTGATTCAGAAGAACTTTCTGTTTTTTCCTGACCGGTCAACAAGAATATGATGAGACCCGCTGCAACAGTAGTAATTGCTGCTGCTCCGATCCATTTCAATCGCAAGGCATTTACTGTACTTACCGCAGAAACCGGAATTTTTTGCAAGCGAGACTTTAACTGTATTGCACTGGTATTACCCAAAGCCGCAATAACAGATTGTTGAAAAGCCACTTCACTTTTCAGGAGGCTGTCTCCAGAAATTAACTGTTCAAACTTAGCCTTGTCTGTAGGGTTAAGTTGATCTAAAAGGTACTGGTCAATTTTTTCTTGTAACTCCATATTGTAACATTAACTAATCAAGAAAATCACTTGGCGTGTATTGCGTCTTAATTTTTTTATCTAATTCTTGTTTGCATTTGTACTTCTTAGTCTTGGCCGTGTCTGCGTTGGCAAAACCCATTTTTTCAGCGATTTCAGCCATTGAAAGCTTATCGTAGTAATAATAGATCAAAATTTGCTTGCAGGCATCTCCCAACTCGCTGATACATTTTTGGACTATGCTGATTCTCTCTTTTTCGTCTAATGGCATGCTCTCGCCGTAATCCATGCCTTCACTACTGGTGTGTCGGCTTTTTCTTTCCAATTCTTTTCTCCAAAGATTAAGACAGACACTATAAAGATACGTACTGATTTTAGAGGATAGTATAAATTCAGGTTTTTTTGCTTTTTGCCAAAGTACAACTAGTGCGTCCTGGTAAATGTCTTTTGCTTCGTCTTCTGTACCGCTGTTTTTTAAAATCAGCTTTACCATCATACGATAGTTTTTTTTGTACAGAAAATCAATCGCGGACTCGTCTCCCCTTTTGATCTGCTCTATGATCTCCTGGTCATTCATGATGTTTATACAGCGTGTGGTTTATAGGTAACCTTTAAGGTCAAAAATTTAGCCTTTATTTTTTGAAAAATAAAGGCTAAATCAAAGAAATTTAAACAAGAAAGACTACTTATGATTAAAATAAATGCTGAAGAGCAATGGGATTACCCTCTGATTTTGTCAAGCAGCACATTTAGTTCTTCCAGTTCCTGTATAGATAGTGGGGTAGCTACTTGTTCGAAATTAGGAAGGTATTGATCTATTTCTTGCAGTAGAGCAAGACCTTTGTCATTGATGACGATGTCTACCGCTCTTCTGTCTTCAATGTTCAACTGTCTGTTGATTAATTTTTTAAGACGTAATCTTTCCACCATTCTGGAAACATCACACATCTTATCCAACATTTTCTCTTTCAAAAAGCCAATCGTAGCGGCTTTAGGATCAAGTTCTCTTAATATTCTAAGAATATTAAATTGTTGTGAAGTAATACCAAATGGCTTGAAAAAATCTCTTTGATTCGATTCTAGCCAGTTGTTGGTATAGATCAGGTTCACAATCGTCTTCGTCTTTATAGACGGAAAATCTTTTTGGGCGATTTCATCTTCTAGTCTCATATTGCACTCGTTTTAGAACTAATAATTGCAGGAAAAATAACTATGTAACAATGTTACATAGTTACAAAATGTACAATTAAAATACAATACTTTGAATTTTAAATTCAAATAAAAATATGACTAACCGCGTATAAGCTCTAAAAATTCACTTTTTGATGCCTCTTCTTTAAATTTTCCCAAGTACTGAACGGTGATTGTTTTACTGCTCGTATCACGTACTCCGCGTGATGCAACACACAGATGGTCAGCCTCTATGACTACTGCAACATCGGGGGTATTAAGTTCCTCACTGAGGGCCTGGGCAATTTGTATGGTTAAACGTTCTTGAACTTGTGGTCTTCGTCCAAAATATTGAACTAAACGGTTTATTTTTGACAATCCTACCACTGTACCATTAGAAATGTAAGCCACATGGACCTTGCCGATGATGGGTACAAAATGGTGTTCACAGTAAGAATACAAAGTGATATCCTTTTCTACCAGCATTTGATTGTACTGGTATTTGTTGTCAAACTGGCTCATTTTAGGTTTGTTTTCAGGGTTTAAACCGCTAAAAATTTCCTTGATAAACATTTTGGCTACACGCTCAGGAGTATTCTTCAAACTATCGTCTGACATGTCCATGCCCATGATGTGCATGATCTCAGCGAAATGTTTTTTTATCTGCTCTATTTTCTCAATATCCGATAAGTCAAAAGCATCGGCGCGCAAAGGTGTTTCAGCAGAACCTTGGTATCCGTGATCGTCTCCTTCACTTTCTTCATTATCTCTATTCACACGGATATTCAACATAATTTCTTTCTGTTTCGTATAACAATACTTTTAAATCGTATTTGGCATCAATGTCTGATCGAAGTAATTCCCAGATGATACGGGCTATATTTTCTGCCGTAGGATTCAGG
>JACMQM010000040.1 GCA_014376985.1 Cytophagaceae bacterium
AATTTCCCAAATCATATTTTTTGATAAAAAACATGTAAAATCTAAACCTACTTTCGTCTTTTTTATGTAAGTTGATACAATTACAAGCTACTTTTAATCATTTGTGTAAACTTTATTAAATAGCCGAATTAATATTTTAACAGTCTTTAAATAACAACGTTATGGGAAAAGTTATACTTGCAGTAGATGATGCTCCATCTATTCTTTACATCATAGAGAGTATCTTTCAAAATGATCATCAGATCGTTTTGAAAAAAAATGCTAATGAGGCATTGGCTTGGTTAGAAGAAGGGAATTTTCCTGATGTCATTATTACAGATATTAATATGCCCGGCATAGATGGGTGGACATTCATTTGTCAATTGAAATTCAGCGGATATTTCAGATTTATTCCAATTATTGTTCTTTCAGGAAACGAAAGCAGTTCAGATCGAATTAAGTACTTGCAAGGCGGAGTAGAAGATGTTGTGCTAAAACCATTCAATCCGATAGAATTGAAAATGCGTGTAGACAATATTTTAAAGAGATTTGAAAGAGTTGAAAGGGCAGCTGTTTAATGAAAGCGAAAATAGCGTATCTTAAAATAGACACCCCAGGACCCGAATGTGATTTTTCTTTTCTAAAAGGGGTATTTCAAATCATTTCTTTTAACAGTGAAAAAGAACTGATCATTAGTTTGGAAGATGGTGCGAAGGTCGATCTGATCATTTTAGATGGCGACCTCGACCAGCCTATTGATCAAATGGTCCTTTTAAAATCAACGATTACCGGTAAGATCCCCGTGGTGTTTATTGTGCCGGAAATAAATGAGCTTATTCGTGGAAAAGCGCTGAGATATGGAATAAAAGAATTGTTTCAGTGTAATGACGAAGAAGAAAAAATGCATTACAGGATAGATTATTTGATCCGTAACCACCAGGAAAAAACAGCTTTAAAAGAAAGAGTAGTCAGAGAATTTAAAATGCCTATAATGAAAAGGCTTTTTGATATTGCCTTTTCCGGTAGCTTACTATTGGTCATTTCACCCTTTATTCTTGTAATCATTGTATTGATCAGATTGGAGTCCAAAGGTCCTATTTTTTATATTTCTAAAAGAACAGGCCCTAATTTCAAAATTTTCAACTTTTATAAGTTTCGTTCGATGCGTGTAAACGCAGATGCGAACATAAAAGCATTGGCGCACCTCAACCAATACAAAAAAAATGTTCCTGTAATACAGGAAACTGCTCTAGATAAATGCCTAGATTGCAGCGAAATGAATATAGAATGTGCATCTTTACTGCACCTTGATCATAAGGTAGTTTGTGAAAAGATGTACCTACTCAATAAGAAAAATTCGGACGAAGGTACCTTCATAAAAATAGCAGATGATCCACGTGTAACAAAAGTTGGTAAATTCATTCGAAACAGTAGTATTGATGAGTTACCGCAATTGTTTAATGTATTAAAAGGAGATATGTCTATTGTTGGAAACAGACCATTGCCTATTTATGAAGCAGAGAAAATAACTACTGACAAATACAGTCAGCGCTTCATTGCTCCAGCAGGAATCACGGGCTTATGGCAGGTTAATAAGCGTGGTAAAGGAAACATGTCGGAGGAAGAAAGAATTGAATTGGATAATGAATATGCCAGCAACTATTCTTTCTTAACAGATATAAAAATAATTCTAAAAACAGTTCCAGCGCTGTTGCAGAAAGAAAATGTATAATCAATGATATCAATACAATTGAATGTTAAAAAGTGTGTACTGCTCGTACTTTTATTGTGCATTGCTTTTATCACAGTACAGGCTCAAAATAATACTACACCATCAAAAGACAGTATACTAATTTCTACATCGTCAGACTTTTCTTTAGATCTGGAGCAGGAGTTGTTACCATTGGATGAAATTCTAGAGATTGCTATTAAGAATTCGCCTTACATCAATTACGACCTGGCACTGATAGAAAGACAAAAGAACAGTCTGATTGTCACCAAACGCGAATGGCATCATGTATTGTCTGCTCAAGCCTTCTATTCATGGGGTAATCAGGCCCTCAACTATGGCAGTGAAAACGGTGGTTATTCCTATAATATTCTTAATGGATACCGTTATGGATTTAATTTAAACATTCCATTGTCCGAATTCACTTCCAGAAAGGCGAAGATCAATATGGACAAAGCGGAATTAGAAGCTGCTAAATACAAAAGAGAACAAACAGAAATGATGCTTTGTCGTCAGGTGATTGAAGAGTACAATCATTTACTGGCGGCACAGAAATTATTGAAGATCAAAACAGATGGTAATGATAACGCACGCATTACGTATGAAATGGCGGAAAGAAAATTTAGAGAAGGCGGTATACAATTGGATGATATGACCAGAGCAAATGATGCATTAGTAGCTGCCCAAACTGCACAAGTGATGTCTGTAACCGAATATAGAATCATGTTGCTAAGCTTCGAAGAGTTAATAGGTGTTAAATTAGCTACCATAAAAAAGTAAGATGAACATTAAAGAATTTCTTCATGTACTTAGAAAGAATATTTTTTATTTACTGTTCTTTCCTGCCCTTCTTGCTGTGGGGGTTTATTTCATGGTAAAGGATAAGCCTTTGGAATATAAATCCACTACTTTATTGTATACAGGTGTGGTAAGCGGCTATAATCTTAATAGCGCCGAAGGAAACAGAATTGATTACAATGCCATAGCCAATGCGTTTGACAACTTAACGGCGATTAGCAAACTCAGAGATGTAGCGGAAGAAACAAGTGTAAAATTATTGGCCAAGCACCTGATAAATCGTAAAGGTCAATCCAATTTCAATGAGGCACTTTATGAAGGCGCAAGAAAAGCGGTTGGATCCGATGTTGCGGATAAATTGGTAGATAATAGTTCTTACGATAGAACAGCTGCCAATTTGTATGCGAATGCTAAAAATATTCCTGATGGCCCTATCGCTAAATTATTGGTATCAGGACATCCTTATTACGGAATAGGATCCATACAAAGTAAAATTCAGGCGTTCAGAAAATCTTCCAGTGACATCATCGAAATTTCCTTTTCTTCTTTCGATCCTACAGTTTGTCAAAATACATTAGAACTGCTGAGTGAAACCATCATTGAAAAGTATAAAGCAATCAAGACTACGGAAACGCACAATGTTGTCAACTACTTTGAAGACCGTGCCGCTGTAGCTAAGAGCAACCTGCAAAATTCAGAAAATAAACTGATTGAATTTGGGGTTCAGAATAAAATCATCAACTACGATGAGCAATCGAAATCCATCGCCGTATCCAAAGCGACATTGCTGGAAGATATTGAAAGAGAAAAAATGGTACTCTCTTCTGCGACGGCTTCGTTAAATACACTCAACAAAAAGCTGAACATGCGCAAGGGAATATTAGAATCCAACAGCAATGTGGTGACTAAACGAAAAAGATTGTCTGAGCTGAATTACAAAATTTCAAATGCGGAAATCAATGGCTCTACTGTTGATCTCTCCAAAGAACGGGCGGAGGCTGAATCGTTAAGAAATGAGATCAAAGGAATTGTCGGTGACATATACCAGCAAAACAACAGTCAGGAAGGATTACAAGGAAGTACATTATTGACACAATGGCTAAATAATTTATTGATCATCGACGAAAGTAATTCCAGAATTGCGATCCTGACTAGCCACATAAAAGAGTTTGATAAATTGTATAGCGACTTTGCTCCCATGGGTAGCCAGCTTGCGAGTTTACAACGCGAAGTCTCTATTGCAGAAAGAGAATACCTGGAAGTATTGAATGCCCTTAACCAAAGTAATCTTCGCCAGCAAAATATTGCACACAGTAGTAATCTAAAAGTTATAGAGCCGCCGTCTTACCCCTCTTCTCCAAATGCGATGAAGAATAAATTATTGGTGTTTGCTTCTTTCTTGTTTGGTTTGATGATTCTGGTTGCTTATTTCCTAATTCGCGAACTAACAGATGGATCAATTAAAACACCGGTTCGTGCAGAACAATATACGGATTTAAAAGTAGCGGGTACTTTTCCTTTAAAGCAGCAAAAGAAGACAGCGGTTGATTTGTTTAGGTTAGAAGCTGAATTGATGGAGCAAACATTAAGCGCTGTTTTAATTAACCTTCAAACAACGGATAGCGCTTCACAACAAATTCTGGTGTCAAGCATCAGACCAAACGAAGGCAAAACCTGGTGTGCCATAAAGCTGGCTAATAAGTTCAGTGAAAAATATCCGGTAGCCTTGTGCAGTTATAAATCTTTAAGTGCGGAAGAAGAAAAAGAACTTGGACGTGGTGTTACATTTATAGCGTATCAACCAGATCATGAGATGCCTCGCACGGAGCAATATCGTTATGTAATTGTCGAAGTTCCTCCTCTAACGGAAAAACAGATCCCCTTGTCTTTATTAAAGACCTCAAGTCTTCCTGTTTTAATTTTGAATGCCGAAAGAAGCTGGAATGACATCGATACAAAATTAGTAGGTCTCTTTAAAAAAGCGTCTCATCAAGAGCCCTTAGTATTCCTTAATAAAATTTCCATTGATAAATTGGAAGCGATATTTGGAGCGGTACCTAAAGTATCTAAGAAGAGTGCTTCCAAAATGAGCGAGTCAGTGACCTTTGGCAAGGAAGCCAACTGGAATACCGCAGCCAAAGAAGTTTAGTCCTAAGTACATATCCGAATGCGTAATTTCTTTATAAGGATATTTACCAATAACAACATGCTTTCCCTTATGGGAAGCGGCTCTATTGCTGTATTAGGCTTTATCAACTTTGCTATTCTGGCACGCCAGCTTTCTAGTGACGATTTCGGAAGCTGGCTTATTTTTACATCGGCCTGTAGTTTTTTTGAAATGCTTCGCACAGGTTTTCTTCATACTCCTTTAATTAAATACCTAACCGGACAAGGCAAGCAAACGAGCAAAGAAATTGTAGGTTCTTCCTGGGCATTCGGTTGGTTCATCACCGGTTCCATCATCGTCATCACATTGGCTTTGTTCTTTTTATTGGGAGATGCGGCACCGAATAGAGGTTTCTACATGTTCCTGCAATGGATATGGTTAGTTAATTTACTGTCCTTACCTTTTAATTTTGCAACCTGGTATTTGCAAGCGGAATTGAAATTCGGCAAAATTCTTTTCATCCGTTTGATGAGTCAAGGGGGCTTTTTGATTTTACTGTTGGTCA
This sequence comes from Cytophagaceae bacterium, assembly GCA_014376985.1. Taxonomy (GTDB): domain Bacteria; phylum Bacteroidota; class Bacteroidia; order Cytophagales; family Cytophagaceae; genus JACMQM01. The sequence continues at coordinate 5,179 of JACMQM010000040.1, forward strand.
ATTTCTATTTAAAAAATGAATTGACTTATATATTGTACAGTTATTTATTAGCCAATTTTGTCACCAGCATTGTCTGTATTTGGTCCGGTTGGACATTGATCACGTCGGTAAGAAAAGCATCTAAAACTAGAATGAAACAATTGTTTCATTTCGGAAAGTACAGCATGGGAACCATGATCGGATCCACACTTTTGCGTACATCCGATACACTGATTATAGGAGCGATAATGGGACCTGCGGCGGTTGCTTTTTATACGGTGCCTCTGCGCTTGTTCGAAATCATTGAAGTGCCATTGAGAAGTCTTGTCGCCACGGCTTTACCAACTTTGTCGCGCTTAAACAATGCGGGTGATAAAATCGGATTAAAAAAATTCTTTGAGAAAGCGACGGGTGAACTCACCATTATTTTACTGCCTTTTATGTTGATCTGTTTTGTATTTGCAGAACCACTGGTCATGCTGTTGGGTGGTAAAGAATACCTTGGTTCAGCCAATATATTACGGATTTTTACTTTGTATGCTTGCTTCATGCCACTGGATCGCTTTACAGGCGTTACCTTAGATGTAATGAATGTTCCGGTACGAAATTTCCAGAAAGTTATGATCATGCTGGCGATTAATGTCGGCGGTGATCTATTGGCGATTGAATACGTAGGAGAAGTTTGGGCCGTGGCTATCGGGTCGATCCTCACGTTCTTGACAGGTGTGGTCTTTGGTTCGATCTTTTTAAAGAAGTTGTTAGATTTTTCAATTGCAGGTATTTTGTCCGATGGATATAATGGTACCATGGGATATGCTAACAGTGCGCTCAAAAGATTGTACAAAGGATGAGTGAATTAGCCTCCATATTCACCAGGAAGAATACAATGACCTTCGTCGTGATGCTGGTTGCTTCATTAGCTTTGTCGTATGTTATTGCGCAAGGTGGGTTTGTCGCACTGGTTGGAATCATTGCGCTGATGATCGGTTTATTTTTATTGTACAGGGTAGCGGTACATCCGGCATATGGTATTGTGCTGACCTTACACATCGCTTTTTCTATTAACGGTTTGGGGCGGTACGTAGATTTCCCTTTTGGTTTATTGACAGATTTTATGCTGTTGAGCACATTGATCTTCGCACTGTTTCATGTCAAACGCAAAGAGCTGTTTATTTTGAATAATGGATTAATGGCATTTGTGGGCATCTGGTTTTTATATACGGTGATGCAATTGTTCAATCCGGAACCACATTCTTTTGAAGCCTGGTTTTATGCGGTACGCGCAGCATCACTTTACCTGATCATTTCTGTCGTGTTGGTTTTTTTGATTTTCAATACAGAAAAAGATTTGGATCTCTTTTTTCGTATCTGGCTTACAGGTTCTTTATTGGGTGCTTTGTATGGCATAAAGCAATTATATATTGGGCTCAATGCGGCCGAACAATATTGGATGGCTACTAAAGGAGCACATACACACATGATCTTCGGACAATTGCGTGTCTTCTCTTTTTATTCGGATGCTGGTCAATATGGCGCTATCATGGCTTATACAGCAGTGGTGGGAACTATTCTCTCTGTAAAGGTATCAACACTTGGAAGGAAGCTTTTTTATGCTATTACCGCTGTATTATGTTTTTATGGTATGATCATCTCTGGTACACGTGGCGCTTTGTTCATTCCACTGATTGGATTTATTACTTATTTCATCCTGAGTAAGAATACCAGAGTACTCATCACAGGGTTCATTATTTTAGGTAGCGCTTTCGCTTTATTGAAATTTACCTATATCGGAGAAGGCAATTACGACATCAGGCGTATGCGCAGTGCGGTAAATCCTTCGGAAGATATATCGTTTCAAGTGCGATTAAAGAATCAGGAAAAACTAGGTGCTTATTTATCGGACAAGCCTTTTGGTGGAGGTATTGGTACGATTGGTTATTGGGGACAAAAGTTTTCTCCTGGTACCGTATTGGCTGAAACACCTCCGGATAGTTGGTATGTATTACTATGGGGTGAAACGGGCGTAGTAGGGCTCATCATTTATTTTAGCATGCTGCTCTATATATTGGCTAGAGGATTTTGGAAAATATTCAAGATGGAAGACTCCTTTTTGAAGCAAAAACTGATGGCCATTTTTTCAGGTGTTACCGGAATCATAGTGGCGAGTTATGGCAACCCGATTTTGGGACAAATGCCTTGTAGTATTCACTTTTATTTATGTATTGTATTTCTATACCTCGGCCCGGAATGGGTTGAACGTGGAAAGCAGGATGCCTTAACCAGTTAATCGTTATGTTATACACTGTTCTAGCTGTGCTATCTAGTATACTGTTCATTATTCTGCTGATCAATGTCTGTTACTTTTTTGTATTTGCCATAGCTGGGAAAACAGGAAGTGTAAAAGTGTCTGCTGCTACTTCTACCTATGCCAATATGGTAGTTTTTATTCCAGCTTATAAAGAAGACAATGTGATTTTGCATTCTGCGCAGGCAGCCGTTAAACAGCAATATCCTTCAGAATGCTATTCAGTCGTTGTCATCGCAGATCATTTACTTCCTGAAACGGTGGCTAAGCTGAGACAAATTCCAGTAGAAGTCATTGAAGTTCAATTTGAAAAAAGTACAAAGATTAAATCATTAAACTTCGCTGTAAGCGCTTTGAAAAAATCATATGACAATGTGGTTGTGCTCGATTCAGATAATATAATGCAGGATGATTTCCTATTTAAACTCAATCGTGAATTGCAGGCTGGTTACAGAGCCGTTCAGGGACACCGTGTGGCAAAGAATGAAGACACGGACATGTCTTTTCTGGATGCAATGAGTGAAGAGATCAATAATCACTTGTTTAGAAAGGGGCACTCTATATTAGGTTTTTCCAGCGCCTTGATTGGCTCTGCCATGGCATTTGAATTCTCTTTATTCAAACGGTTGATACAAGGAATTCATTCCGTAGGAGAAGATAAGGAGTTGGAATTGGCCTTGCTCAAAGAGAAAGTTAAAATTGCCTATGTAGAAGACGCTTTGGTTTACGATGAAAAGGTGCAGGATATGGAAGTGTTCGGAAATCAACGCAGAAGATGGCTGGCTTCCCAACTCAATATTTTTAGTACGTATTTCTTTCCTTCTTTTATTGAATTATTCAAGCGTGGCAATATCGATTACTTTAACAAAGCCTTTCAAAGTGCATTAATACCGAGAGTACTCTTATTGGGTTTCCTTACGGTCATGGCCTTTGTTAGTTTATTTGTCCCCTTTGTACCTTCTACATTTTATTGGATAGCTTTATGGCTACTGTACATAATTACTTTAATGTTAGCCGTTCCTGGCCGCTTTTATAACCGTAAATTATGGAATGCAGTTTTGCGCGTGCCTGCGGTGTTTTTGAAAATGTTTTTATTATTGTTCCGTTTGAAAGGGGCCGGTAAAACTTTCGTGCATACACCACATCATACCACCAACGTTAAAAAAGATTGAGATGGTGTTGACTTCAGAACCTTTGGTGTCCATTGTAACCGTTAATTATAACGGAGTAAAAGTAACGTCTGAGTTTTTAGATTCTATACAACACCTGACTTATCCGCAAGTGGAAGTCATCGTTGTTGACAATGCTTCTGCCGAAAATGCTGATGTTTTGAAAGAACGTTATCCATGGATCATATTGATTAAAAGTCCTGTGAATACAGGATTTGCGGGAGGAAACAATTTAGGTTTTCAGGTAGCGAAGGGAAAGTATCTTCTGATGTTGAATAACGATACAGAAGTAGCACCTGATTTTCTGGAACCATTGGTAAAGAAAATGGAAGAGGAAAATACCGTAGGCGCAGTCAGTTCTAAAGTTGTTTTCTTTAACACAGATAATATACTACAATACGCAGGTGCAGGTCGTATACATCCAATCACCGGCAGAGGAGGATTTATTGGAACAAACGAAAAAGATGTTTTTCAATACCCAAGTGCACAAACCGGACACGCCCATGGAGCGGCAATGATGGTCAAACGTGAAGTCATTGAAAAAATCGGTTTGATGGCAGATCTTTATTTTTTGTATTACGAAGAACTTGATTTTTGCGAACGCATCAAGAATGCCGGATATTCTATTTGGTATATCGCCGAGTCTGTGGTGTACCACAAAGAGTCTATGACTGTGGGACGTGAAAATCCTCTGAAGACTTATTACATGACAAGAAACAGAATACTTTTCCTTCGTAGGAATAAAAAACCCCTGATGGTAATGTTGTTTATGCTCTATTTTACTTTTATAGCGGTCCCCAAAAATAGTCTAGGCTATTTAGTCCGAGGGAAACTAAACTTGTTGGTTGCTTTTCTAAAAGGATATGCGTGGAACTTTTTTAATTTCAACATTAAACAGAACCCCCAACTTTCTCGGGAGCATAGCGCGTAATTTCTTTTTTCAAACGTTTGATGGCAGCGTTCCATATCCCACCGTCGTACATTAATCTTCTATCACTGGTCCACACCCGAGCACTTTTTACGGATTTTAATTTTCCTTCTTTCATCAGCATCATGGCCATCCATCCGTCTTGCCAGCGTTGTCTATTGGTATTGAAGCCACCGATCTTTACCGCATCTTTTCTGCGAAAGGCAAAATTAAAACCTAATACATTCAAATACTCTTTTCGAAATCTGCGAAGATCAATAATGAATTCACTGATCAGTTCGTAATTAGCTAATACGAAGCGTGAAGAATATTCCGGAATGAAAGAATAAGATCCATAAACACAAGAAATAGATTCATCCTTTAGTGCATCCACGTAATCGTCTACCCAGCCTTCGGGATAAATAGAATCAGCATCGGCATTGAGCATGTATTTTCCTTTGGCCGTTTCCAAGCCCGTCTGGCGGGTGAAGCTGATGCCTTGTCTAGGCTCAAAAATAGATTTTACACCGCAGGCATCTAATAATTCTTGAGTTTTATCGCTGGAGTTATTATTGACAACAATCAGCTCTGTACTGTATTTGGTTTTAATCTTGGAGAGTGAAGATAAAGTGTGAAGCAAACTTTTCTCCTCGTTGTAGGCAGGAATAACAACAGACACTTCAGGGTTTTCCGTATTGAATTTGGCGAGATCAGATTTGATGCGCTCAATAATTGCTGGATCGACAGAATCAAAATCCTTGTATTTGAAATTGTGGAATTTGACCCATTCCGGTGTTTTGAATTTTGCGAACATAGCTGGCAATAATTTATTTTCTCCCCTTTATTATTGAATTATTTTTCTCTATCAAGGTATACATTTTTTCGACATTTTTCTCCCATGTATGTTCCTTTGCAAAGCTTTTTCTTGCCTGTTCTTTATTTGTTGAATTCTCTTGAAGCGCCAATCCGATGGCCTCTATAAATTCTTTTTTATCAGAACTCAAATACGTATGTGCTTTGAAGTAATCCATAAAAGGAGTTTTAGTGGCTACCACCGGCTTGCCCATCGCCAGGTACTCGTCTATCTTTCGTGGGTAATTGCCAACCGTAGTTTCATTCACCAATTGAGGATTTATCGCCACACTAAAGGCTTTGATGTAACGAGGTAGGGATTCAGGTTTTTTATTGCCTAGAAAGTGAACATTCGACATACTATGCAAGGCGCTTGCTTCAAAAGCCTTGTCTTCAGGCCCCACCAGAACGATATTCCATTCTGGTCGTTCTTTGGCGAGGTATTCAATCAGTGCTATATCAAGTCTTAAGCCGGTGAGATAGCCCGTGTACCCAATGATCGGCTGATTTAAATTCCGCAATTCTTGCGCCACTTCCAAGCTTTCATCTTCAAAAATACTGAGGTCACAACCTTGTCCCACCATAAATGACTTGGGGTTGTACACTCTCGCATAGTCGGCCAAATAGTCAGAATTGGCAAAGGTCATGTCCCATTTATGAATGAGCTCTTCCTGCTCGACCATCGTGTTTTTAAAATAGGCAATACCTTTCAAGTTATCGCGCAGATAGTAAATCTTTAGTGATGGCTGGAGTAATTTATCTAAGTATAAAGCTCTGGAAATTAAGTTGTCATTGAATAAAATATAATCATGGAATCCCAATTGAAGGATAGCTTTTTGAATGGCTTTCGCAAAGCGCCGGTTGTTGATTTTATTCAGAAACCTGTAAATGGGTTTATAGTGGATCCAATTGATAGATTCCAAAACGGTAGCTGGATAGAGGTTCCAGAGGTTTTCATTAATTTGCTCTGTATAGTTTCCATTTTTCAGTAAGGCTAAACGTTTCTTGATTTTAGATTCTTTTCTACGTTGTAGAATTGTTCTTCTGTCAAGAGGATTATTGATATACAAAACACGATTATCCTTAGATAATTCAAGCGCAATGTTTTTGCAATTGCTTCCAATTTCTATATCCCAGTCCTGCTGTCCGATGATAACGATATCCTGGTTTTTCATTGTGACGGATTTGTTTTTATATTATACAATGGATCTTTTGAAATGCCACTCTGAACTGGTAATTTGAGCATATCATGCTACAAAAGAAAACATTTAGTAAAATTCTGATCAATGAATAAAGTTATTCATTTCATTAAAGATAATGAAAGATTAAAAAAGTTTTTTCATTACCTCATGATTCCTGCCGGCGAAGCCAGACCAAGAACCTGGATCAGTATATTCGTCAATCCATTTATTCATCAGCGAGGTAAAGGATCCATCGTCAGAAATTCGGTCAGGCTGGATGTTTTCCCATTTGGAGAGTTTACTTTAGGAGATAGAAGTATCATTGAAAGCTACGCCACAATCAACAATGGGGTGGGGCCCGTAAAGATCGGGAGCGATGTTACCATAGGAATATCCAATGTAATCATTGGTCCGGTACAAATCGGTAACCATGTGATATTGGCACAGAACATTGTGGTTTCAGGATTGAATCATGGCTACGAAGATGTCAATGTTCCTATACATCAGCAAAAATGTACCACCAAGGAAATTATCATTGGGGATGAATCCTGGATTGGCGCGAATGCTGTGATTGTCTCTGGGGTGCGTATAGGCAAGCATGCTGTAGTGGCAGCAGGAAGCGTGGTGACAAAAGATGTACCAGACTATTCTATTGTAGCAGGCAATCCGGCAAAGCTGATCAAGCAATATAATTCATTGACAAAAAGTTGGGAAAAAGTCAGTCAGTGATCATTCATAAATAAATATGTTAGCTATGGTATGTGTTTTTAAATTACTTTTTTGGGGAAGTTTGTTTTTAGTATTTTATACCTACCTCGGTTATGGAATAGTATTAACAGCATTGGTAAAAATTAAACGATTTTTTGTTCAACAGAAAGTGCTTGACACAGGCTATACTCCAGTCATAGCGTTAGTTATTCCTTGTTACAATGAAGCAGATATTTTGCAGGCTAAAATTGAGAATTGTCTGGCTTTAACTTACCCTTCCGATAAAATCAGCATTGTGTTCATTACGGATGGCTCTACAGATTCCTCCATGGATATTGTGCGTCGTTATCCTGCCGTTACATTAATACACGAAGATAAAAGGGGAGGGAAAGTGGCAGCGGAAAATAGAGTGATGAAATTAGTCACTGCTCCTGTTGTTGTTTTTTCTGATGCCAATACCATATTGCCACCTTTTGCTTTAATGGAATTAGTCAAACATTACGCAGATCCAAGAGTAGGGGCGGTCTCAGGGGAGAAACGCATTCTCCAAAAAGATAAAGAAGCTGCCGCTGGCGCTGGAGAGGGAATCTATTGGAAGTACGAATCGTTTTTGAAAAAAATGGATTCTGAGTTATTAACCATAGTAGGTGCTGCGGGCGAATTGTTTTCATTTAGAAACGAATTGTACGAGGAGTTGGAAGCGGATACCATACTTGATGATTTTATACTTTCATTACGTATTGCAAAGAAAGGGTATCGTATAGTGTATGAACCTGCCGCATATGCCATGGAAACCTCTTCCGTTTCTGTAAAAGAAGAATTGAAACGGAAAATAAGAATCTGTGCCGGAGGATGGCAATCCATTATACGTTTGCGCTCTTTACTCAATCCGTTTGCCCACTTCACGTTGACCTTCCAATACATTTCTCACCGAGTATTGCGCTGGACATTGACGCCCTTGGCTCTATTACTTTTGATACCGGTAAATGCCTGGCTTTGTTGGTACACTGGTGAGGCATTCTACTTATTAGCATTTGTTGCTCAAGTTGTATTTTATGTTTTGGCTTTGTGCGGATGGTACCTGGAGAACAGAAGCATTAGTGTCAAATTACTTTTCGTTCCCTATTATTTTTTTATCATGAACTATGCGGTTTTTCTGGGCTTTTTCCGTTACCTCAAGGGAAAGCAATCGGCAGCTTGGGAACGTTCTCAGAGACAAGTGCAAGTATAAACTAAATCGTTTTATTATGTCTGCCACATCGAACGCACCACCTACTTATTTCCCTGGTATTGATTGGCTCAAAGGCATGTTAATACTGGGTGTTGTGTTTGTGCACACGCTTTCGGGATCAATGCTGGAACATATTTTATATGCTTTTCTAATGCCGGTTATTAAAGGAAGCATACATTAAGAATATAAGTTATAGATCCTTCATCGCAAAATATACCCAACGCATTATCATACCATGGTTCATTGCATCGGTGATATATCTGCTAATCAATACGCTGTTTTTTGATGTCGTATGGAATGCCATGACAGTGATTAATTTTTTCTTGTATCCTTTTTACCATTTATGGTTTATTCCAGGCTTACTGATCATGATGAGTTTATTGTGGCTTGTGGTGAATAAGCGCTTGAGTTTTACCGCCGTATTGATTCTAGCTTTGTTTTTATCTATTGCATGGTTCAGTTACTTGAAACATTGGCAGCTTGATTCGACTTTTTTGTATTGGTTGGGTGATAAACGATTTTATATTTATTTCTTTTTTTATGTATTAGGGTTCTATATTCGCAATAATCCGACAGTTACTTTTTACAAACGTGTTCCGCTTATCGTCAGTCTCGTCGCTATAGCTTTCGGATGTTTGAGGAGCGTTGGTTTTATGCATAAACTGATTCCCTCTTCTACGAGTGGATTGTTCTTTATAAGTCTGAATTTTGGTATCATCACTCTTTGTCTCAACCAAGTCATTCAAAACAATAAATTTAATAACCGGTTGACTGATTTTTGCAGCAGGCAATCGTTGGCGATCTATCTGTACCATTATCTTTCAATCTTATTGATTAAAGACACTTTCTCGGGTCTAGTGATGAACATTGGCATACCCGGTGTCCTCATGCCTTACATTGTCGCTGTTATATTATTCGGAATAGCCTGCTTGACCGTACTTCCCTCGATTGCTTTAATGGAGAAAATTGAAAAAATCAATCCATTGGTTTTTGGCAACATTTCACGCAGATAGGTAAAAAAATAAAGGAGGCCATTTTCTAAATGACCTCCCTGGTGGAGAATATCGGATTCGAACCGATGACCCCTTGACTGCCAGCCAAGTGCTCTAGCCAGCTGAGCTAATCCCCCTTTTTAAGAGCCACAAAGATAGAGGCATTTTTATCAATTCCCAATTTTTATAATACACGTCGTATTTTTACAATCAAAGAGTAATAATAGCCGGAAAGGAGTTCATTTTCCACTACACCTAACTGAGTAGAGGCATGAATAAATTTAGCGTTGCTATCATCCACTTCGGTGATCATTCCGACATGGGTGATTTTTTTGCTGTTCTTACTAGCGGAAAAAAACACAAGATCTCCAGGTTGGATGTCGTTTAAATCGATGTCTTCACCGATAGTACTTTGAGACTGAGAAGTGCGAGGAATGGTAACGTCAATGGATTGATAAGAAATCGATGTAAATCCCGAACAATCAAGTCCGGCTCTGCTGGTGCCGCCGTATTTATAGGGAGTGCCGGTATAACTGCGAGCTGTTTTGATCAGCTTTTTTACCTGGTCGGAGGAAGTGTATTTGTTATAATTTTGGTCTTTTGTATTTTCCTTCTCTTTCTTGTCCTCTTTCTTATGCTGTCTATGCCTGGAAGAGCCGGCGGAAGCATTGTTCTGATAGTTTTTAGGATTACTGGTATGGCTTGTCCTCGAGCTTTTGCATGAACTCAAGCACGTAAGAAGTAAAAACGGCAGAACAACTGTAAGATAAATGCGCACTTGCAACTTTTTTTGGTAAATTTCAGTAACAATAGAAACAAAGATACTTAGCTTCTGCAAGGTAAACGAATTTGAACGCCGAATCAATATGTGTGGAATATCAGGAATTTTAGCCTTCAATCAGGTAGGTGCATTTTATATGATCAATCTTGCTAAAAGTCTTGATTGCCTGGCTCAAAGAGGTCCTGATGCAAGAGGTACTTACATAGAAGATCGCTACGCTGTGGGGCATCGCAGGCTATCGATTATTGATACCGATTCCCGATCGAATCAACCGATGAAAGATGAAAGCCAGCGTTATGTAATTTCTTTTAACGGAGAAATTTTCAACTACAAAATCCTCAGAGAAAATTTATTACAGGAAGGCGTTTCGTTTCATACCAACTCGGATACCGAAGTGCTCCTGCAAAGTTATATTCATCATGGCGTAAAAGCCTTTGAAGAGCTGGTTGGTTTTTTTGCTTTTGCAATATATGATATAGAAGAACAAGAGTTGATTCTCTGCAGAGATCGCTACGGCATTAAGCCTTTGCTGTATTATACAGACGAAGACAAAATCTTGTTTGCTTCTGAAATGAAAAGTATTGTCGCTTACAACGTTCCTAAAACGATTGACAAAACAAGCCTTCAGCAATATTTTCAATTTAATTATATCCCACCTCAACATGCCATATTTGAAGGGGTTCAGAAATTAACGCCAGGCACTTATCTAAAAATAAAGAACAAAGAAGTTATACAACGCAGCTTTTATCAGTTGCCGGTTTATGATCAGAAGAAAGGCGCCTCTATATCGTATGAAAATGCAGTAGTAGAATTTAAAAAACTAATGGAACAATCGGTGATAGACCGTCTGGTGGCGGATGTGCCGCTTGGTTCGTTTTTAAGTGGCGGGCTTGACTCTTCTATTATTTCAGGTATAGCGGCTCAACACTATGACAACATGCATACCTTCTCCATTGGTTATGAAGGATTAGGTCCTGTGTTTGACGAAAGTCCTTATGCGCTGGAGGCGGCTAAACATTTTAATACAAAGCATCATGTCTTTCAATTAACGGAACTTGATTTTGAGAATAATGTATTCAAAGCGCTGGATTATATTGACGAACCTTTTGCCGATTCAGCCATGCTTCCTTTGTTTATATTGAGTCAGAATGCTTCCAAGTACTTGAAAGTAGCGCTATCGGGAGATGGAGCAGATGAATTGCTGGGAGGATATAACAAACACGATGCAGAGCTGAAAGTACGTACCGGTGATTATCCCAAAAAGATGTTGGCCTTATTTAATCTGTTTTCGCCTTTTCTAACAGAAAGCAGAAATAGTCAATGGGGCAATCTGGTCCGCAGAGTCAAGAAGTTCAATGCCATGAAGGATAAGAGCAGTATAGATCGTTATTACTCGATGTGTTTAGTAACACAACCTAACCAGTTACTGTCTGTATTAGATCAATCGGTATACGAGGAGACGGAAGGTTGGAAAGCAAGGAAACAAGAAATTGTAAAAGACATTCAGGCAAATGATAAAGGCTTGAACGATGTCTTTCGATCAGATTTCAACACTGTGCTGGTAGGTGATATGCTCTATAAAACAGATATGATGTCTATGGCAAATGGGCTCGAAGTGAGAGTTCCTTTTTTGGATCATAGATTGGTTGATTTTGTAATGAGTCTGCCATCCGCTTACAAGATCGATGCGCTGAAACGAAAAAAAATAGCCAGAGATGCTTTTGGAGATATGCTTCCTGCAAGCATTGTTTCACGCAAGAAAAAAGGATTTGATGTGCCCGTTCAGGATTATTTATACAAAAATGAAGGCATAAAATCGTTTATGAGTACCACCTTGACACCAGATTTCATTAGGGAACAAGGCCTCTTTCATTCAGAATTTGCTAAAACCATGATCCCTACCAAAGGGAGAATAATCAAGGCAGATCCGCACCTTTGGTGGGCCTATGTGGTGTTTCAATATTGGTACAAAAAAAATAGAGTCAAATAGGGTTACTTTTAGTTGGTTATGTGCCCTTAATGTAACTCTTTTGTAAGATATTGCGTTTTTGTGTAAGTATACTAAGAATGAAGCTTTCCATTGTCATACCGATCTACAATAGCGCCTCAACAATCAGGCAACTTATTGATTCTCTTAAACAAGAGATGAAAGACTATGACTATGAAATTGTCTTGGTCAACGATGGCAGTAAAGATAACAGTGGAGAAATTTGTGAAGAATTGGCTTATGCAGATAAGGCCATCAATTATATAGCACTTCGTAATAATTTTGGTGAACACAATGCCGTAATCTGTGGTTTAAATGCTTCCAGTGGAGATTATGCAGTCATTATTGACGATGATTTTCAGAACCCTCCTTCCGAAATCAAAAAATTATTTAAAGAGGCTGTGGTCCATAATTATGATGTGGTGTATTCAAAATACAAAACAAAATACCACAGCTGGTTTAGAAATATAGGAAGTCAATGGACGAATCTCATTGCATCTTATGTATTGAATAAACCCATTTCTCTATACTTGTCCAGTTTTAAAATCATCAAAAAAGATGTTGTAGAAGAAATTGTGAAGTATAAAGGTGCAAGCCCTTATGTAGATGGATTGATTTTGCGCATAACAAGCAATATTGGAGTGTACGAGGTAGAGCATATGCCCAGGACTGCAGGTAAGTCTAATTATGACCTGGCGAAGCTTTTTTCGCTGTACATGAGTATGTTTCTGAATCACTCGATCAGGCCCATCCGCTTTTTTATGTTTATTGGATTTATTATGATATTGATTGGTACGGGAGCATTTCTTTATTTTTTAGAAGGGAGTTTGCATGAAACATCACCTTCCTTGAATTGGAAATTATTTCTTTCTGGATCGTTTGTGCTGTGCGGCTTTAATGCAGTAGTACTGTGTATCATCGGTGAATATGTTGGGAAAATTATATTGAGTACGGGCGCAGCTCCTCAGTTTGTGGTAAAAAAAATGGTGCTTCATAATCAGGCAAAAACAAATTTTTCTTCATCTATAAAAAAGCAGTAGTTAATCGCTCATGATAGACAGACCAGAAGAATACGAGAAAATGGATCTGGCTGAAAAGGAGCTTTGGTGGTACAAAGTATTACATGAGCAAACCTTAAGCGTCATTGAAAAAAATCATAATACGAAAGAAATCACAATACTTGATGCTGCTTGTGGTACAGGCGGACTAATTCATTATTTGCAACATAACGGCTTTGAAAATATAAAAGGATTTGATCTTTCACCGGAAGCCGTGCAGCGAAGCCGGCAAAAAACGAACGTTGATATTTCGTTGTTAGATTTAAAGGAT
>JACMQM010000327.1 GCA_014376985.1 Cytophagaceae bacterium
CATTGAATGGATGACACGAGTGGATAATAGAGCGGTTGATTTTAAAATTGTACCGGATGAAAGTAATTTTATCATAGGTAGCAATTCTTCTAACAAACGAGGTGATTTCTATAGCTTGAACATTGAGCTTAATATTTTATCAGACCGGCAGATTAGAAATAAGCGATTGTTTGACATCAGTCTATCCATGATCTTCCTCGTTTCCTATCCTGTGATGGCATGGTTTATAGATCATCCCCAGCAATTTTTCCGAAATATATTACTGGTATTAGGAGGGGAATGTACATGGGTTGGCTATACTGATGTCGTTTCTCCTAATCTCCCAAAATTAAAAAGAGGCATTATCCATCCTGTTATTCATTTACAGTCCGGTCTGCCTTCCCAAACAGTCTACAAATTAAACCTGAGTTATGCACGAGATTATTCTTTGCTAAGAGATTGTGTTTTGATATTCAAAGGTTTAAAATATTTAGGAGGTAGTAGTTATTAACATTAAGTAACTACCTGTTATCGTCATCGTAGGATTATACACACAAATAAAACGATGGACTATGGTTACGACAACGACTTCTCAGCGTTATTCTTCGGATTCTACTCCCTCTAGTTCCAATGATTTTTTGAAATTTATTATACTCATTTGCCTCTTCCTTTTCTTTTTATTTGGAGCTATTATTATCCGTTACCTTAGTTTGGGTCTATTTAGAGTGAATTTTGGAATGCTTAGAACGTATATTGAAATGAGAAAGTCCTTGTTAGCGTTCTCCTTACTTCTTTACTGTTTGTAAAATACCCTTTAAAATACATCATTTTTATTGGCTCTTACGGGCTTAATTAGTTATTTTTGCCTTCCGAAAAACAAACTATTTACAAATTAAATGGCAACAGATACCCACCTGCTTTCGGCCAGATTAAACGCGCTTTCTGAATCAGAAACGCTGGCCATGACTAAAAAAGCTCGCGAATTAGCAGCTCTAGGTCATAAAGTAATCAGTCTTAGTGTAGGAGAACCGGATTTTCAAACTCCTCAACACGTAAAGGATGCAGCAAAGAAAGCCATCGACGACGGGTTCTCTTTTTATAGCCCTGTTCCTGGTTTCCCTGATTTGAGACAAGCGATTGCAGATAAACTAAAGAAGGAAAACAATCTTGATTTTGGTCCTGAAAACATTGTAGTTTCTACAGGTGCTAAGCAATCTATTGCAAACGTATTGTTGAGCATTGTAAACCCCGGAGAAGAAGTGATCATCTTTGCTCCTTACTGGGTAAGTTATGTGGAAATGGTAAAGTTAGCGGAAGGCCGTTCTGTTATTGTTAGTGGTTCTTTGGAAAATGATTTCAAAGTAACAGCTGCTCAATTAGAAAAAGCCATTACTCCAAAAACAAAAGCGATCTTATTCTCTTCTCCCTGCAATCCTACTGGTTCCGTATTTTCAGAAAAAGAATTGCGTGCGATTGGAGACGTAGTAGCAAAACATAAAAATATAGTTGTGATTGCCGATGAAATTTATGAGTACATCAATTTCGAAGGTTCTCACTTCAGTATTGGTAGTATACCGGCAATTAAAGATCAAGTAGTAACTGTAAATGGATTCTCTAAAGGCTATGCGATGACTGGCTGGAGAGTTGGTTACATCGGTGCTCCGAAAGTAATCGCAGCGGCCTGTGATAAAATTCAAGGTCAGGTTACCTCTGGTACTTGTTCTATCGCACAGAAAGCTGCAGTAGCTGCTTACAAAGGAGATTTAACAGCCCCTAAAGAAATGGCCAAAGCTTACTTGCGAAGAAGAGATCTTGTAGTAGGTATGTTGAAGGAAATTCCAGGGTTGAAAGTAAATACACCTCAAGGTGCATTTTATTCTTTTCCTGACGTAAGTGCTTACTTGGGTAAAAGCGTAAATGGGCAGAAGATTAATACAGCTGCTGAATTGTCTATGTTTATTCTAAACGATGTGTTTGTATCTACTGTAGGCGGTGATGCTTTTGGTGCTCCAAACAACATTCGTATTTCTTTTGCTGCGTCTGATGAAAATCTAGTGGAAGCGGTTAACAGAATCAAAGCATGTCTGGCAAAACTTCAGTAATAAAAGAGTATACGACAGAGGCTTTGTTTTCTGCGTTTGCAGGACTGAAAGTGCTCGTCATTGGTGATGTTATGATCGACTCTTACCTTTGGGGAAGAGTCGATCGTATTTCGCCTGAAGCTCCTGTACCTATTTTGCAGGTAGAGAATCGCGATTCCAGATTAGGAGGAGCGGCGAACGTTGCACTCAACGTGCAGGCTCTTGGAGCTATTCCTTATTTATGCTCAGTAGTTGGTAATGATTTAGATGGTGATAATTTTTTATCATTGTTGTCACAGAACAATCTTCCTGCGGAAGGAATCTATCAAAGTAAGGAACGTATTACAACCATCAAACACCGTATTATTTCAGGACATCATCACATGTTGCGTGTCGATCAGGAAACAGATTTACCGCTTGCTAAGGATGACAAGAAAGAATTACTAGTAAAGATTACAACATTGCTAAAAACATGTGATGTAGTCATCTTTGAAGATTATGACAAAGGAGTGATCGATGAAGAATTGATTGCATCTGTTGTTGAATTAGCAAATGAAAAAGGCATTCCGACAGTAGTAGATCCTAAGAAAAGAAATTTTTTACATTACAAAAACGTCACACTCTTCAAACCTAACCGCAAGGAAATGAAAGAAGGTTTGAAGTGGGATGGCAGTTTGTCGGAAGATAAAGACATCGAAGCAGCAGTTGATAATTTATCGGCCTTGTTGCATACGAATATGATCTTATTGACACTTTCTGAAAAAGGTGTTTTCATCAAAAGAGAAAGAGAAGCTGCATGTGTCATTCCTGCACACATCCGTAAAATTGCTGATGTATCCGGAGCAGGTGATACAGTAGTGAGTGTCGCCGGCTTGTGTTGTGCTTTGAACATATCTCCTCAGAAAATTGCTCAACTGTCAAACCTCGCAGGTGGCTTGGTTTGTGAGCAGGTTGGTGTGGTACCAATAGATAAAAATAAATTGCAAAAAGAAGCAGAGTTACTCTGGAAGTAAAATACTATAAATAAAAAGCCGTTGGTCTTCATCAGATCAACGGCTTTTTATTTCAATTAACTATGACTTATTCTGCTGAATTCAATTTGGCAACTGCTTTATCAATCTGATATAACCCGTCGTTAGCAGGAGTAATTAGTCGTCCCTTAAAAAGCCTATACAGCCTTCTATTACTATTGATTAGGGATAAAAAAGGTGTTAGATTTCCCCAAGTAATATTAGATTAGCGTTAAAAGCTAGGGGAAATGCAAGGCAAACTCAAACATGAACCAC
>JACMQM010000041.1 GCA_014376985.1 Cytophagaceae bacterium
AGAAGGTTAAATTCCGAATCGAAACTCTATAAAATTTATGCTGAAAGCCTATTACCTTCAACACAGTGTGGAAGCCGGTCTCGACGAAGCGGGTAGAGGCTGTCTGGCTGGTCCGGTAGTGGCTGCTGCTGTGATTTTACCTAGGAAATTCAAACTTCCTGGATTAAATGATTCCAAAAAACTAAAGGCAGAAAAACGTGAAGAATTAGCTATTGAAATTAAAAAACAAGCACTGGCTTATGCGGTTGCTTTTGTAACCAATCAGGAGATTGATCAAATTAATATTCTGAATGCCTCTTTCCTGGCCATGCATCGCGCATTAAACCAGTTGGCGGAAGTTCCAGAACACCTGCTGATAGACGGTAATCGCTTTAATCCTTATAACCCTATTCCTCATACCTGCATCATTCAGGGAGATGGCAAATATGCATCCATTGCTGCAGCATCTATTTTGGCCAAAACGATGCGTGACGGATACATGCAGAATCTTCACCTGCAATATCCGCACTTTGGATGGAACACCAATATGGGTTATCCTACCATTGCACATCGCGAGGCGCTAAGAGAGCATGGCTTTACACCGCACCACAGGTTGACGTTCCAATGCTTGCCGGCTCAGATGGAATTGTTTGAAGATTAAAAAGTTTTCAATTATTGCTTTGTTGGTGATTCTTAGATCGTTTAGGGCGTTACCGCCAATCCATCAAAAGGCTTGATCAATCTTTATTGTGGCGGTCGCGCTCTCGCTCCAAGTCCGCCTCCGCGCAAAGGCTTCCGCAATCGGGCTTTCCACTCGATCCCTAACGCAGAGTTCATTGCATTAGGGATTGAGCCATTGTCTGAGCTCTTTTTCTTTGGATTTTACAGATTGATTGAAAAATGAAGATGGATTCCAAAGAAAAAAGCGAGTGGCGAAAGCCCGGCCCGACGAAGGAGGGAATGCCCAAACTAAGACAGCGATTCAGAACATCAAGAATAACTGTTTAACATACTAAAATAGTTATGTTTGATAGCACTAATTAAATACATCATTACCCATTCAGTGCATTCAAACGCTGTTCATCTTTGTTAATAAAATACTAACCACTAACGACTAACGTCTAACGACTTTTTCTTATCTTTAACGGTTTAATTGAGTATGGAAACGAATACTAAAACTTTAAAGTACTTGCCTTTAAATGATGTGCATGTCGCATTAGGAGGTAAAATGGTGCCTTTTGGCGGATTCATGATGCCGGTCAGGTATTCTTCTGACATCACAGAACACAATGCCGTCCGCAACAATGCCGGTATATTTGATGTGTCTCATATGGGCGAGTTTTGGGTGAGAGGGGACAAAGCTTTAGCTGCTCTTCAATACCTTACTACCAACGATGTCTCTAAATTAGAAATCGGTCAGGCGCAATATTCTTGTTTGCCAAACAAACAAGGTGGTATCGTAGACGATCTGTTGATTTATAAAGTGGAGGAAACTGTATATTTAGTCGTTGTCAATGCTTCCAATATCGATAAGGATTGGGCTTGGATGACAAGCAATGATCCTGTAGGTGCAGAATGGGAAAACCGTTCTGAAAAAACATTTCTCTTTGCTGTACAAGGTCCTAAGGCAACGGGTATGTTACAATCGTTGACAGACTTTCCTTTAGATACATTGGCTTATTATACTTTTACTACTACCACATTTGCCGGTGTAAAAGATGTCATCGTTTCTGCTACCGGTTATACCGGTGCCGGTGGATTTGAAATCTACGGTCCGATGGATCAGGCGGCAACTATTTGGAATGCGATTTTAAAAGCAGGTATTCCGCTAGGCCTTATCCCTTGTGGCTTGGGTGCGAGAGATACCTTGCGTTTGGAAATGGGATACAGTTTATACGGCAACGATTTGAGTGATGAAACTTCACCGATTGCTGCAGGATTAGGTTGGATCGTGAAGTTCAATAAAGATTTTATTGCCAAAGATATATTGGCCAAAGATAAAGCAGAAGGCGTTAAACAAAAGTTAGTAGCCTTTGTGCTGGACGAGAAAGGAGTGCCGAGAAGCGGATTTTCTATTCTGTCTGCGTCAGGAGATACGATTGGTAAAGTCAATTCAGGAAGTATCTCTCCTGTCATAGAAAAGGGCATTGGCTTGGGATACATTGATGCTGCTTTTGCAAAAATCGGTACAGAAATCAGAATAGATGTGAGAGGCAGACAGTTGAAAGCTACAGTCGCTAAGTTGCCGTTTATCAATCAAAGTGTGAAGTCATAAGTGTTGAAACAATGAGGACAGTTGAGGTTTGCGTGAGTCCCGATCTTATACCATGTTATAAGTTGGAAGGTAAAATTGTAGTGGTGATTGATATCCTGCGCGCTACATCGTGCATGGTAACAGGTTTAGGCGAAGGCTTGGCTGGAATCATTCCGGTGGAGCAAGTGGAAGAATGCCAGAAGTTGAAAGATCAGGGTTACATTGCTGCGGCAGAAAGAGACGGTAAAAAAGTGGAAGGCTTTGATATCGGCAACTCTCCCTTCAGTTATCAGGATCCTGCTTTGAAAGGCAAGTGGGTAGCTGTTACCACGACCAATGGTACAAGAGCGTTGATCCATTCTTGTCATGCCAAAGAAATATTAGTAGGCGCCTTTTTGAATCGCACAGCTTTGGTGAAATACTTATTGAGTAAAGAGGAAGACATCGTCCTGGTATGTGCCGGATGGAAAGGTCAGTTGAATGTAGAAGATACACTATACGCAGGAGCTATCATTGAATCATTAGAAGGTAAAGTAAAACATTCTAACGACTCGGCTCTTATTGCGCTGCATTTGTATGAAAAAGCAAAAGGAGATCTACTCGGATTTTTAGGGAACTCCTCTCACCTGCAACGCTTGAAAAACCTGGGTATAGAAGAGGATATCAAGTATTGCCTGAAAGAAGATTTGTACGATGTAGTTCCTCAGTTTGTAGAAGGGAAATTGATACCTGTGTTGTTGCCGGTTGAGAAATAGAGAATAGTTGTCAGTGATCAGTAGTCAGATAAAAAGAGAGTTCCTTCATAAATAATGAAGGAACTCTCTTTTTTATTTACTTTATTTTTTTTATACTGGGCACTGACTACTTTAAAATAACCACCTTTATCTCCCACTTCGCCACCTTATAATACCGGATCTCCTGAGCAAGGCTGTCAAGGTTGATGCCATTATTTTTGAACGCCAATCCTGAATCGTCTTCTCCTAATTCTGATACAATAACTTTGGGGTTGTATTTTTGGATGAGGTCTTTGTCGTTGAAATAATTATACCATACCGGAAATGAATAGCCATTCAGTCCCCAGCTCAAGGCCGGAGCCCAGGGGCCTGCGATTGGTCTGTTTTCTAATGGGATATTCTTTAGTGCTTCGTTGATTGTAGTGATCGAGAATTCTCTGCGCTGAAAAGTTTGTTGGTACAGGTGTATATTGATCACTACAATGGTGGCTGATACACCAAGTGAAGTTACAAGTACTAGTTTGGTCCACTTGTTTTTTTCCAGCAAAAGACACAAGCCTTCTCTTAAGAGGAGTGCACTGATGGAGCCCATCGCTATATAGGTACTGACCAGGTATCTGCTGGGCAAGTAGCGCATAGGAAGCTTATGAAGTTCCAAAACAATCCAGACCATTAAGAGTGCAAACAGAATTTTGAAGTGCCTGGAAGTCCCTTTGTGAAAAAAGAGTAGGCATCCCAGAACGACAGATAAAAAGAAAAGATAAGTAAAATACTTAAGATTAGGATGCAGGAATATGTCGTGGTAATAGTAATCAAGAAGTGGTATGAATTCACTCCACGATACATAACGATCACTGGTCTGATCAGCCATGATGTAATCATACAGCGCTTTGTTAGGAAGATACCATGTCAATGCATAGAAGAGAGCGAATACTGCTTGAGCACTCATCTGCCAGCCTAAAAGCAAGAGGTTTGTCCTGTCCCATTTTTTCTTTGTCAGATAATCATAAGCTATAACGATGAAAAGATAAATAGGTATCAATACAACGATGTAAGCGTATTGTATTTTGAAATAATAGGACATCGCCAAACACAAGGCAGAAAGCACGTTATAGCGTAATCTGCAAGTATCGTCAAGTAAGGCTCGATAGAAAAATACTACACCCGCAAGTATAGCAACACTGCTCAATATTTCAGTGAGTGCAAGGTGCGTATACTGGAAAATGTAAAATTGCAAAAAGGTAATGGGCAAAGACAGCATGAGCCATCCATTTGTGTATGAGTTTGTTCTCGCTATCATAAAAAGCAGCAGCATACTGAGCACAACCACTGTCAAGCGAGTGACGGTTAGGGAAATTCCAAATACCGTATAAGACCCATACAATAGAGCTCCAAACAAAGGAGTCTTGATCAGGTTGTCTGTCTTGTCAAGGGAATGATCATTGTGTTGCATATAGTTTCTAACCTGGCAGGTATGCAAACCTTCATCGGTCCACGGACCTCTGCTCCAGGAGAGTTCGTTATCTGCATCGGCTTTGATAAAAGGCAGGTGAGACAAGGTCAATAAAAGAAGTAAGAGGTAGGTAAAGGATATGGAGGGTATTGGAAAAGAAGAAAAGGAAAAATACTGGCGCATAAAGAAGATAAAAAAGCCCCGGTAGTTTATACCGGGGCGGGTGTGTTATTTTTTAATTCTGTAAATCCATCCGTGTGTGTCTTCTATGTCACCGTATTTCAATCCCAAAATATGATCGTTTAGTTTGTTCGATAATTCACGGCTTTCAGCTGGAGGAAGCACCATGTCTTCGCCTTCGTAATTGATGGCTGCGATGTGAGTGATCGTTGCGGCTGTGCCGGTTCCAAAGGCATCTTTCAATAATCCTTTTTTATGCGCTTCTACTACTTCTTCTACACTGACTCTTCGTTCTTCTACTTTTACCCCCCATTCTCTGGCGATGGTCAGGATGCTGTCGCGTGTGATACCGGCAAGGATAGAACTGGAAAGGGGAGGAGTAACCAACGTATCTCCAATGACGAACATTACGTTCATCGTACCGCTCTCTTCAAAATATTTATGTTCTTTGCTGTCGGTCCACAAGATTTGCTGATAGCCTTTATCTGTCGCTTTCTTTGCGGGCAATAAAGAGGCGGCATAATTACCACCCGCTTTGGCATATCCTATACCGCCTTCGGCAGCACGTACGTATTCCGTTTCAATGATTACTTTCACGGTGCCTTTGTAATAGCCCGCTACCGGACAGGCAAAGGTGATGAATTTGTAAGAGGAAGAGGGTTTGACACCAATGAACTCATCTGTAGCAAATACAAAAGGACGAAGGTAAAGGGAACACCCTTTTTCATTAGGGATCCAGTCTTGCTCCAGTTGCACCAATTGATGAATACCATCCATGAAGATGTTTTCATCCAAAGGAGGAATGCATAAGCGTTCGCAAGATTTGTTCAGGCGGGCAATGTGAGCATCCATGCGGAAAATAAGGATGTCCCCATTTTTTGCACGGTAAGCCTTCATGCCTTCAAATATAGTTTGTCCGTAATGCAGCACAGAAGAAGCCGGACTCATCATAATCGGTTGGAAAGGAATGATGCGGGTATTGTTCCAGGCATGATCGCTGTAATCAGAGACCAGCATGTGGTCAGAATAGACGGCTCCAAATTCCAGGTTTGAGAAATCAGTTTGACTGATTCTGGACTGTTTTACTTTTTCTACAGAAATGTTAGCGGCTTGCGACATAGTGATTCTTATTTTCCCAAGTTAATAGATTGCTTAAAATTATCCAATAATAATCTTTGCTGTTCAAAACAAGAAGTAAGTTAAAATGCATTTTTATTTCTTTAACCAGGATTCAGCATGGGTCAAATGGTCAGATTAGCTTCTGCTGAATGCTAAAATATCCAATGATTGCAATGATACTTATGGTCTAAAGTGTAATTAGATTAAGGGTTTAGTTTCGGGTTGTTCTTGTGTCGGTCCTGATCTCGTATATTTTTCTTCACTAGGTTCTGTGTCAGGGCTTCCGACAGGTTTATGCCGGTTTGGTTAGCCAGACAGATCAGTACGAAGAGGACGTCAGCCATTTCATCTGCCAGGTTTACTTTCTTGTCCGTGTCTTTGAACGATTGTTCGCCATACTGACGGGCAATGATGCGCGCCACTTCACCCACTTCTTCCGTGAGCATTGCCATGTTAGTTAATTCATTAAAATAGCGAACACCAGTCGTATTGATCCATTGGTCCACTTGTTTTTGAGCTTCATCCAGGGTCATAGTAGGTTGTGAATTTGAATGTTTATTTTCTAAGTAACGATTGGAAGCAGGAATAGATGATGATGATGATGATGTTTTGTTATAAAGAGCGGGTGTATTAGGGCGTTCTCCCGCTGATCAGCGGGGTCGGGCTTTCGCCACTCGCTTTTTTCTTTGGACTCAAACTTTTCGATTCGAACGAACGCTGTGTCCAAAGAAAAAGAGCTCAGACAATGGCTCAATCCCTAACGCAAGGCGATAAGCTTCCTTATTTGCCACACTTTTTACAACTTACCACTTATCGCTTACAACTCATACCTTAAACTTTGTTTTGAGTATCAATAATGATAGTAACCGGTCCGTCATTGAGCAGGCTGACTTTCATATCGGCCCCGAATGAACCGGTTTGTATGCGGTTCGGAATTTCTTGTTCCAGCAATTTGATCATCGCTTCGTACAAAGGTATGGCTATTGAAGGCGATGCCGCTTCTGTGAAAGCAGGACGGTTGCCCTTTTTGGTGGAGGCATGCAAGGTAAACTGACTGATCAACAGTACTTCTCCCTGGATATCTTGTAGCGACAAGTTCATCTTATCCTCCGCATCTCCAAAGATCCTGAGCTGGACGATTTTCTTTCCTAACCATTCCACGTCTTCCAAAGTGTCTTCATGGCCAACACCAAGGAATACCAGGAGTCCACGGTTTATCTGTCCTTTGATAGCACCATCTATTTTGACACTGGCTTCTGTAACTCTTTGTATGACTGCTTTCATGTGATGTCGCATTAAATAGAAGTGATGCTTAATTGCATGAGGGATAGAACGGAAAGCCCGAAGCGCGCAGACTTGTGCGTGAGCCGGACTTGGAGTGATAGCCCGACCCGCCTTTTCCGGCGGGGCATGCCCAAGATCATCAAAAGTCAATATATATTCAACTTATATCGAACAACAGAACGTATTTTTAATCATCATTCTACTATCTCGCCAGTCCTCAATCACTTTATCAACATCTCTAGCACTTATCTCCAAAACTTCTATCTGCCTATTATCTTCACAAAATAATGCATTCTAACTAATCATTTGTTAAATTGTTTTTTTAAAGAGAATGAAGCATGAAAAATAACAAAACACTAGTCATTGGTTTGATCGCATTGGTGCTGGGAATAGCTGGCTGGATGGGTTATACGGTGTTTTACAAAAAAGTAAAAGTGGATGTTTTTAATTTGATTCCTGCGGAAACTTCCATGCTGGTTGAAATTACAGACATCAGAGAGTTTTATAAGAAAACAACCGGCGAGCATGTCATGAAAGGCTTGTTGAGTCTTCCAATCATGAAGGAGTGGGTGAAGAAAGCACATGCGGTAATTCCGATGTTGGACTCCGCAGGCTTTGAACAAGCCTTACCCAAAGGTCATCCGATCTATTGTTCGGTGCATGCGTCTGCGAGTAGAGAAATGGGATTGGTATGGTACATCGCATTGGATAATGGTAATTGGGAAGAGCGCATCAATGAAAAATTGACAGCGCTGACTAAAGGCGGCAACTACCTGTTTGAGCAGCGTAAGTACGAAGGACAGGTATTGTATGAATTGACCAATAAGCAAACCAAAGAAATATTGACTTTTGCCTGGCACCACGATGTGTTGGTAGGCAGTTATACCGGTTATTTGGTAGAAGATGTGATCCGCCTGGTACGCACGGAGTATGAAGGTCATTTTATGTCCGGCCTGGAAGCGCAGCGCCAGGCTTCTACAAAAATTAGTTATGACGACGGCAATGTATATGTCAACTATGCTCAGATGCCTCATTTCCTGGGCTGTTTTGCCTCGGATAGTACAGACCAGTTTATTAAAGGCATCAGCACGTTTGCTGAAACAGGTGTGTACGACATTACACTCAACAACGGCAAATGGTTGTTTCATGGATTTACTTACTATACACCCGGGGCCGGCAGTTACAGTGCGGTGTTTGAAGGACAAAAGCCACAACCCTTTACGCTCAACGAATATGTGCCGATGAATACTGCGGTGTGTTACTTCTGGGGCGGAGACCAGGCCAAAGAAAAATACACGCGTTGGTTGGACTATAACAGCAAGCTGGATAAAAAATATATAGAACATTTAAAGGATTGGGAGGCTCAACATCACTTGACGCTTCAACATGAATTTTTGTCTATCATGGGTAATGAAACCGCTTTATTGACGTTCGCTATCACCACTCCAGGTGCTGCAACAGATAAAGTATTGTTGGTGAAAACCAAGAATGGAGCCGTTGCACAAGAGAAAATAGCAGAATGGAGAACCAGAAATAAGTCGATACAAAACGATTTGTATTCAGAGTTTTACGACGGGCATAAAATACACCAATGGGGTGCAGAAGACATTGCCTACTGGCTTTGCGGAGATGTAGCCAATGGATTTGATAAAGTGTATTATACCTTCATACAAGATGCCTTAGTGATTGGCAATTCAGTGGAGTCTGTGAAGAACGTCATCAAGGCCTATAACAATCAAGACGTTTGGAAGCGCAATGTCAATATGGTTTCCCGATGGAAAGATTTGACAGCTTCTAATTTTAGTTTGTTTATACAACCCAAACAATTAAAAGGTGCTTTGCAGCGCGACTTCAATCCGGCTTATTCTTCTGCCATCAAACAATACGAGCAGCAATACGACATGATAAACTCTATCGTGATTCAGTTTGCTTATTCTCAGGACAAGTTGTATACCAACATGGTCATTGAAAATCATTTCAGTGAGCAGGTAGTGATGGAAGTGAATTCATTTGATCCCCTTACCGAAGCGGTACGTATCCCAGTGAATGCTGTATTGCATAAAGTTGCCGTATCCGATAACTGGACCGATGTATTGTACACCGACAGCACACAGGCTCTCCACCTCATCGACAGCAAAGGTCATCCGGCATGGAGTTACGCAATGGAAGGTCCCCTAGTAGGCAGCATCGGATCAGGTGATTTCAATAAGGACGGCAGCTCAGATTATATTTTCATTGCCGGACAAAAAATACATGGCGTGTCTAATAAGGGATTTTTGTTACCTGGCTTCCCAATCGTGTTACCGGATACTTTAAGTCCCAGCTATTTGTCTGTCATTGATTATGATCGAACTAAAAATTATCGTTTAGCAGTGGTCGATAATTACGGACATGTAATATTGTATGACATGACGGGTAAAGTGCTGGAAGGCTGGTCAGCCAAGGACTTAGGAGCCAAGTTATACGGTCCTTTGGTACATTTGAGAATCGGTAGCAACGACAGAATCCTGGCCTGGAATGGGAAGGGTGATTTTTATTGCATTAACCGCAGAGCAGAAATACAACCGGGTTTTCCATTGCATACCGGTCAGCCAACAATTTCAGGTTATTGCCTGGAAAAAGGAACATCCTTTGCCAATACCAACATTTACACGATCTCTGATAAAGGATTAAAATCTAAATTCACTTTAGAAGGTAAACTCCTATCCAGGACCGAACTATACAGGGGAATAGCGAACGGTAAGTTTATGCTGGTGCCGGTTGAG
>JACMQM010000328.1 GCA_014376985.1 Cytophagaceae bacterium
CTGGAAGAAGTGGATACATCGGTACGTTATTTTTTAAGAGAAGTAAAAGGCAACGCGATCATCGAACCGGTACCAGGAAGTAAAAATGCTTTCTACATTAAGCCCATCGGTAAGAAGTTAAAGAAAATGAAAAACCCGATCATCGAAATACAAGTCTTATTGGTAATCAGCAAAGACAACATTTACTTTCCGATTAAAAAATCTCCTGACTTAAGATTACTCGACTACGATCGAAAAGTAATTGAAGAAAACGTGACCTGGAAAAATTACAGGGCATTGAAAAAAAGAAAAGGAAAGTTGTGGCAGGGATCTTTGTTTTATAATGTGATTGTGGAATAAAGTGCTAGTACAGGAATATAATAGGCAATAGTCCAGTTTTATTACTTTCATAATCTCCAGCACTACTATACCTATAATCAGAAGGCTCATGTACAATACCACTCACGACTGGATTCCGATGTATGTAATTTAACTTTTGCATCGCCATGTCATGTGAAAATAAAACCACAGGATGATACTGGTTTTGCCAAAACATATGCTTCATGTGTTTACCGCTTTTATACCCAAACTCCAGGAATAATTTCATCATCCAATCTCTTCTACTTTCTCTATTGTTCTCAGCTATCGCTTTTACAATTTGTTTGGAAGTATACTTCTTAAAATCACGAATGATATCCGGAATATCATCGCTCCCATTCCTTCCAACAATCATATGCACATGATTACTCATGATGCACCAGGCATAGACTTCCAACCCCTTTTCCTTTTGGCAGAATTTTATACTCTCTAAAAGTATATCGACATAACAATGCCTCGTAAACACATCTATCCAACCTACGACAGCAAACGTAATAAAATATAACTCATCAGGATGTCGCACTTTATACTTCTCGCTCATAAAAAAAAATAGTTTAAAAAATTAACTCATTATTAAAACAACACAGCCCTTATTAACCTGGCGCGGATGTTCCGCAGGACCATCCGTGACTGAATTTAAAAATAAAGTAAAGCTCAGAAGGCAATTGGGATCTGAGATCCCGACATCGTTGTTATATTATGCTTTTTATTTTCTAGTTTAAAAAATCTTCATGTATGGATCACAGATCCATATAGGCTTCGGTAATTCTATCTATTTTTATTTTAAACTGGAGCGGATGATCCTGCGGAACATCCGCTCCAGTTTGGTTAATTTCTTTACTTGAGTTCTTGTGGGAAATGATTTAATAAAATAGTATGGCAGGAATTATCAAATTGTATTAATCGAATAGCTCTATCTGGATAATCAGAAATTTTAAAATGATAATTTACTATCTTTCTTAACCCTTTATTATTATAAATCGAAAGAGCTTTTACGTAATTTTTTTCTTCAATTATTTTTTCTATTGTGGTCCTTCTTTGTGCAAACCATTCTTGTATTTTTATCTCATCTGAAAATCGTTTATGGTTTTTCTCTACTTCAGCTAACGAATTGCCCTTTGATACATGTGAATCTTTAAAATAATAGTTTATTTTCGTAGAAACATAATTTGAAATTTGCAGTTCTATTTCCTTGCTTAAAGCTTCTAAAACATCTCTTTTAATTGCATCTACCAAACTTTCATCTACTAAAATTTTAGATGCAATCAGCTTAAGAAATTCTTCATCTAAAAATACATTTTCTATTTCAGCCATTGAAAATGAAAATATACTATCTGATTTTAATGATTCAAGTCTTTTTAAATCATGATGATCGGAATCAATAATACCAAAAGCTCTTACTATTATATTAGAAATTTTATTAAATGCTTTTGTATAATTCATAACTGAAAAACAGCTACCAACTGGGGTAACCGTATATTCTGGGAAAAGTAAATTGTATAGTTTTTCATCTGTACTTCCTTTGTCTCCTTCACAAAATAAAATATTCTTTCGACTTCCTAATAACTCCAATAAAAGGTTTTCTGGCAATTCATTTTCTGGAATATTTTCTATTTCCCATGTACTCGGATAACTAAAAGAACGAATCCAAACTTTTTTTGCAGTAGTTCTGCTTGTCGCGAAATCCAAATCATGTGATAAATACACAAAAATACAATCCTGTCTTTCTTTCTCGAGTATATCCCATAGCTTCTTTAAAATCGTTTTATGCAAATACATTTCAGGCTCATCCACAATTATAAATCCATTCTTAGGAGCTTGCAAAACTTGAGCTATATGATACAACATTACTTTTTCGCCATCGCTCATTTGATGAGCTGCATATACGCTTTTATCAATCGCCTTTAATGTCAAGTTTATTCCATCAGTACATTCAAGAGTTCTATGTTGTATCAAAGAATTCCATATCAGTAATGCTTTATCAAGCTTAGTATCTGGAACTGTTATATTTGTTCCTCCATTTTTAAGATCATGACAAAAAATATTTATGATAGCACTTCTTTCCGCAAGTAAATTATCTAGTAGAATCTGAAATTCTCCTCCTACTTGTACAAGAATGCCATACGCGTTCCCATTGCTTTCTGTAGAATAAGTAGTTCTAAGCGTTTTATCCAAATTTTGGTTATTTTGCAATTTTTCATTTGTGCTATTAACATTTGAGATTCCACTAAAAGTAGGGATTACTAGAATTTTTTGCGCAGCTATAACAACACCGCTTTTCGGTAAATATTTTTTTAGCTCATTTGACAATGTAGATTTGCCACTTCCATTTGCACCAATTGCAACTATATTATTTTCAAAAAAGCCAAGCTTATTAAAAAAACCAAAGTTAAACTCCAATTGATTTAGCTGTCTTTCAACATTATCACTATATACTTCTATATTATTTTTTACCTGATCTTTTATGTGTAGGTCACTTAAATCAATACTATCCGCTCCCCTGTATTGAAAATAGTTTGCTAACTGATTAACATCATTTTGAAACTGATTTATATAATTGGGTTTCAACTCAGAATGTAAAACTTTATTTTTCAGCTTATCAAGTTGATCTATGGCTCTATTATGTAAATAAATTGCATGTTCATTAACTTCGCTATCAATAGCCAATTGTTTATGTAATGCTAACTGAATAATAAATTTTTCGATTGATTCTAGAAAAGTCTGTTTTTCTGACATAATAGACGCTATATAATACTTACTGTAAAAAAAAGGCAACGCTATCAAAAAATAACGTTGCCTTTGCAATATCACTAAAAACAAATATTACCCATTCAACGCTTCCGCACCACCAACGATCTCGAGGATCTCTTTCGTAATGGCAGCTTGACGAGAGCGGTTGTATACCAGTTTCAATTCTTTCAACAAATCCTTCGCGTTTTCAGTTGCTTTCTCCATGGCCGTCATACGAGCGCCGTTTTCTGAAGCATAAGAGTCCAACAGGAATTTGTAGAATTTAATCTTCAATGATTTTGGAATCAACTCTTCCACGATCTCTTCTTTCGATGGTTCGAAGATGTAATCGGTAGAAGTGGTTGAAGTAACTGATGTTGCAGGCGCAACGATCGGCAGGAATTGTTCTGTACGTACCACTTGCGTCGCTACGTTTTTGAACTCGTTATAAACCACTACTACTTTATCGTAGTATCCGGTTACATAACGATCCATGATCCATTCCACTGCAGGACGAGCAGCATCAAAAGTCAAGTTACCGAAAACGAAAGCGTGGTCTCCGTTCAGAGCTGTCACATCTTTACGTCTTTGCAAGGCTTCAAATCCTTTTTTACCCAATGCCATATATTCTACATTGCCCATAGCAAATGCAGGCGTGTAATTGGCATGGATGAAGTTGTTGATCCCTTTAAGAACGTTCGCATTGAACGCACCGGCCAAGCCTCTGTCTGAGGTAATGGCCACAATCAATACTCTTTTTATTTCTCTCTCTGAAGCATAGATGTTATCGCTCGCGTCTTCCAAAGAAGCCGATAAGTTGGACAAGATAGCGTCCAGCTTTTCTGCATAAGGTCTGATGCGGGTGATGTTATCCTGCGCTCTTCTCAACTTCGCTGCCGCCACCATTTTCATGGCTTTAGTGATCTGCTGTGTTGAGTTTACAGATACAATCCTATTTCTTACTTCTTTTAAATTAGCCATAGAACTAATTAATATTTTTTAGCCAAATCAGCGGCAACAGATTTTAATTTAGAGGTCACGCTATCGTCCAGTTTACCTGCTCTCAAGTCAGCCAACACATCTTTGTGGCTAGCTCTTAAGAAAGAAAGGTATTCTTTTTCGAACTCACGTACTTTATCAACCGGTACGTTATCCAATCCACCGATAGTAGACACGTAGATGATCGCTACTTGTTCTTCTACAGTTACCGGAGCATTTACGGGTTGTTTTAGAATTTCCAGGTTTTTACGACCACGGTCAATGGTCAATCTTGTAGAAGCATCCAAGTCAGAACCGAATTTAGCAAAGGCTTCCAATTCTCTGAATTGTGCCTGATCCAATTTCAAGGTACCAGCCACTTTCTTCATCGATTTGATTTGCGCGTTACCACCTACACGAGATACTGAAATACCTACGTTAATCGCCGGACGCACACCTGAGTTGAACAAGTTTGTTTCCAGGAAGATCTGACCGTCAGTAATAGAAATTACGTTGGTAGGGATATACGCAGATACGTCACCTGCTTGTGTTTCAATGATCGGCAACGCAGTCAATGAACCACCACCTTTAACGATCCCTTTGATCGATGCAGGCAAGTCATTCATTTGAGAAGCGATTTCATCCGACTTGTTGATTTTCGCAGCACGCTCTAGTAAACGGCTGTGCAAGTAGAATACATCACCAGGATAAGCTTCACGTCCCGGAGGTCTTCTCAATAGAAGAGACACTTCACGGTAAGCTACAGCTTGCTTAGACAAATCGTCATAAACAATCAAGGCAGGACGACCTGAATCACGGAAAAATTCACCGATGGCAGCACCTGTAAATGGAGCGTAGAATTGCATCGGCGCTGGCTCAGAAGCCGCAGCAGATACCACTACTGTATAAGCCATAGCACCTGCTTTTTCAAGCATGTTTACTACGCCGGCTACTGTACTTGCTTTTTGACCGATGGCCACATAGATGCAATATACAGGTTCGCCTTTGTCATAAAATTCTTTTTGGTTGATGATCGCATCAATCGCCACTGTTGATTTACCAGTCTGACGGTCACCGATGATCAATTCACGTTGACCACGACCGATTGGAATCATCGAGTCAATCGCTTTGATACCTGTTTGCAACGGTTCGTTTACCGGTTGACGGTAGATTACTCCTGGAGCTTTTCTTTCCAATGGCATTTCGTAAAGAGTGCCAGCAATAGGGCCTTTACCGTCGATGGGGTTACCCAATGTATCAACGACACGGCCCAGCAAACCTTCACCTGCTTTTACGTAAGCGATTTGATTAGTTCTTCTAACCGTATCACCTTCTTTGATACCGGCAGAATCACCCAACAATACCGCTCCCACGTTATCTTCTTCCAAGTTCAATACCAATGCTCTCAATCCGTTTTCGAATTCAAGCAATTCACCTGACTGAGCTTTAGAAAGTCCGTAGATACGGGCTACGCCATCACCGATTTGAAGTACAGTTCCTACTTCTTCCAGTTCAGCTTCAGTTTTAAAGTTGGAGAGTTGCTGTCTTAGGATCGCAGAAACTTCATCCGGTCTAACGTCTACCATGATTATATTTTAGGAGTATATGAGTTATCGTTTAATTTACTTTTCAAGCGAGTCAATTTATTCTGAATCGACTCATCGATCATTTTGTCTTCTATCTTCAGGATGTAACCACCCAGGATTGAAGGATTTACTTTTTCAGTCAGTTCTACCTTTTTACCTGTCTTCTTAGTAACAAGGTTGATAAACTGTTGGCGTTGATCGTCCTGTAAAGGATAAGCAGTCGTTACTTCCGCCAGGTCGATCCCTTTGTTTGTACGGTACATCGCAGCAAACTCCTTTGCCATGGATACCAGGTAACCTTCTCTTTGCTTATCGGTAATCAATACGAACATAGACAAGGTAAGATCACTTACTTTGCCCGTGAACAATTGCTTCAGGATTTCTTTTTTCTTAGGGTGTGGAATGATGGGATTGCTCATTACACGCACGAACTCAGGACTTGCATCACATACCGCAAGGAAATAAGTCATGTCTTTCTCTACCTGATCCAATACGTTTCTTTCGATTGCCAATTCAATCAAAGACTTCGCATACCTGGATCCTACTCTAGCTTCATTCATCGGAGTCCGTAGCGATTAGTTAAGTGTTGTTTCTTTCAAGTATTCCGACACCAATGCTTTTTGAGCATCGTTGTCTTTCAATTCTTTCTTCAATATTTTTTCAGCAACTTCCAACGCGATGTTCACTGCGTAATTTTTCACTTCAGCCAACGCTGCATTTTTCTCTGTTTCGATTCCTTTGCGAGCGTTTTCCATCAACAAGTTGCCTTCTTTCAACGCTTTGTCTTTCGCTTCGTTCAACAAGTTGTTAGCTACTGTTTGCGCATCACGCAGCATTTTGTCTCTTTCCAATCTTGCTTCTTGCAGCAACGCTTCGTTAGCAGCTTTCAAAGTAGCCATTTCAGTTTTTGCTTTCGCAGCAGATTCCAAAGCTTCCGTAATGCTATCTTCTCTTTCTTTCAAAGAGCTCATGATAGGTCCCCAGGCAAATTTGCCCAAGACAAATAATACGATGGCGAAAGTGATCGTTTGCCAAAAGAATAAACCGAAATCAGGTGTAATTAAATTCATAGTGAGTAGCTATTAATTTTGAATGATTGTAGCGGTGTTTAACGTCCGTTTTTTTTAGTTTATCAATTATCCCTGAAGGCCTAATGCCTATCAGGGATAATCAATGGTGTTGTGAAGCTTGAAATTAAGCTCTGAAAGAGATCAACAAACAAACCACGACAGCAAATAGAGCAACTCCTTCAATCAAGGCAGCTGAAATAAGCATTGCTGTTTGGATTTTGTTAGTTTCAGAAGGTTGTCTTGCGATAGATTCTACAGCAGAACCACCAATTTTACCGATACCTACACCAGCACCTAATACTGCTATACCAGCACCGATACCTGCGCCCATTACGGCGATACTTGAATCAAGAAATAATTGACCTAACATAACTAAATTATTAAACGGGTTAAACAAATAAACTTTTTAATCTTTTTCTGAGCGCACTATTGACTAGTGAGCGGCTTCATGGCCTTGAGCGTGATCATCATCGTGCTCGTGTGCATGAACAGCAGACCCAAAGTACAATGCCGTAAGCAAAGTAAATACGTAGGCTTGCAAGAGTGCAACGAACAATTCCAAAATGCTGATGAATAAAGCGAACGGTACACCGAAGGCTGCCACAGCAATTGTTTTGAAGATGAACACTAGACCCAAGAAACTCAATACGATGATGTGACCTGCTGTAATGTTAGCGAACAATCGAATCATCAAAGAGAATGGCTTCGTGAACATACCAATCACTTCCAATGGAAGGATGATAATACGCAAGGGAAGCGGTACACCCGGTGTCCACAAGATGTGAGCCCAGTAGTATTTGTTGGCAGTAAGTGTGGTAACGATGAATGTGGCAAGCGCTAAGAACAACGTAAAGGTAATGTTTCCCGAAACGTTGGCACCTGCAGGGATAAGACCCAATAAGTTGTTGAACCAGATAAAGAAGAATATCGTCAACAGGTAAGGCATGAACTTTTCGTATTTCGGACCGATCATGGTCTTCGCTACATCGTCTCTGATGTAAAGAATGATGGGTTCGAAGAAAGACTGTGCACCTTTAGGAGCAAGGCCCTGACGTTTTTTGTAAGAACCTGCAATTGTTAAGAACAAGACTAATAAGATGACCGCACTTAGCATCATCGACGCTACGTTTTTAGTAATGGACACATTATATAAGTATACACTGTGGTCTGCTGAACCTGAAGCATCTACTGCTTCAATATGACCATGCTCCAACTTGTAGCCATTATATGCTGCATGACCGTGTTCAAATCTCGAAGAAGAAAACACATCCAACCCTCTTTGAGAAGAGTATAAAATAACAGGAAGCGGGATAGAGTATTCGTGACCGTCAATCGTCACAATGTGCCAGTCCGGCGCATCTGTGATGTGATGTTGAATCATCTCGCCAGGATTAAAAGCTGCCTCAGTTGATGCAGCAGGATCGTTAGCGAAAGCCTTGCTAGTTGTGAATAGCACAACTAATGCAAGAGTCGTTGTTAGCAGAAGTTTATGAATCTTTGTTGCCATTTTTCTCGGAATCGGGTCGCAAGTTAGTCAATAAGTAATAGATTTCAAATCCGGTATAAGCAAAATATGCGACAATAAAATTAATAACGAATACCTCTTGATTTTCAGAGAGATACAATACAAAAGCGAGCAGAAAAACCATCGCGGCCAGCATACGGATTGTCATGGATCCCATGAAATACAAATGGAAATCGTTACGCTTAGACAGCCCCTTGGAAGTAAGCCAATGACCAATCACGGCGATAACAATGGAATAACCCTGAATCCACCAGTAAAAAGGGGAAACATACTCGGGTTTGCCACTTTTGACCAAAGCCCATTGAGCCAGGTAAAATACAGCCAGGATCAGGACGATACCGTAGTAAAAGTTATTTTTTGTCTTGATCATTCATCAGGGATTTAATGACGCGGTACATACTGCCTACCAGGGCAAACAGCATTAGGAAAATGGTAAATAGTCCTTTTTCAACGCCGTATCTCGTGTCTAACCATCGTCCAAGCCAAGCCGCCAGGCACAATACAACCACCAATTCCACACCCAGACTGGAATATCTCATCAAATTACTGGGCTGTTTGATTTTCTTATCGTCCATAGTCTAGCGGATTACGGTGCAAAATTAGCAAATAAAAAACAGAAAGCAGGATTAAAATTAAAATACCTCTTTTAGGTTAGAATAGCTTAATTACTCGGCTTTGGTATTAGTTAGTATGGGAAGGCTTATTATTGGAAGAACAGCGTTCCTGATTTGGGCGTTCCCTGCAGGCCGGGCTTTCGCCACTCGCTTCCCGCCATTATTTAGCATATTCTTAATCAGATTTTACGTTGGCGGGAGAGCTCAGACAATGGCTCAATCCCTAACGCAAAACAGCAATAGTCGAGCAAGTGCAATATTTGAATCGCGTTTTCTTGTTGTTTCTATTGCTCCTAGTGCGGTGGGCGTCCAGGAAAATAGCGAATTGGAGAAGACATTCCTTTAAATTAACTACGTGCAGCTTCAAGGTTCCGCAATGTCTTCTCCAATTGTTTTTGGTGGCTGCTTTTTCTTTTGTTTCTTTTCTTTTGGCAGAGCAAAAGAAAAGAAAAGGTCGGAATAAAAAGCGCCTCTACTTAGCTATTAAATCTTATGTTAAGCGCATCAAATATAAGATTAGAGCCATTCTCAATCCCGGACAGATTTAAAACGCTACAAGCTCTACAGATGAAATAAAAATACCTTAATTTGCGTTAGGAAATAGCTTTGAGAATTTCTGTATCAACTCCTAAACTAAACCGGTTGTTTTTTTCCGCCTTATATTATCGCATGCAGCACTACCTGGCTTCCTCTATTCATCGTGCCAAGAAAGCGCCGGCCTTATTGCTGATCGGAGCGGTATACTTTTTATTAAGTGCCTGTTCGCAAAACAACAATTCCTTTGTAGCCGTTACCTACCACAATCTGCTCGCCAGAGATAATGCTTTCTTCCTCGCACGTGAACGCATGAAGGAAGTAGAGAAAACAGTCTATGATCAACGGCTGGATAATTTCAATGAAATCCTGGAAGTGATTCCTCCTTTTGACAGTACCAAAACTAAAAGTATAGTACAACTGGATGATGTCATCAAGAAAGCCTCCATGCCCATTCGCCGCCATAAAAACAGCATGTATGTGGACGATGGTTATATCCTTGTAGGGCGATGCCGCATGTACAAGGCAGACTTCAAACTGGGAATGGAAACGTACAAGTTTGTCAATCACTCCAGTCCTGAAAACGAACAGAAGGCGGAAGCCATGATCTACCTCATGCGTGCTTACATGGCACAAAATGAATACGACAATGCTTACACCGTTTCAGAATACGTAGAAAAGCTAAACCCTCAACTCAAGAAAAACAAACGCGAATTTCACCTTACGAGAGCTCAATACTACAGGCACTTTGAAGAGTATGAAAAATGTGTAGAAGAACTCAATCTCGCACTTCCGGAGATCAGTAAAAAAGATCCTAAATCACGCACACATTTTATTCTCGGACAGATATACCAGGATCAAGGCAATGATACGTTGGCTTACAAGCATTATAGAAAAGTTTTAAAACTAAATCCTCCTTTTGATTTCGCTTTCTATACCAAGCTCTACATAGCACAGGTGGGGCACTTTAATAAAAAGAGCAAGAAAGAAATAGATCGGTATTTCAAGAAATTGTTGGCCGATGAAAAAAACTCGGAGTACAAAGACAAGATTTATTATGAAATGGCTCGCTATGAGATCAAGCAGAAAAACTATGCGGGTGGCGAACAAAATTTAAAAAAATCTTTGCAAAACAAAGGCAATAATAAATACCAAACGGCTTCTTCCTATTTGGCGATGGGTGAGCTGTATTTTGAAAAACTGAATAATTTTCAATTAGCCAAAGTGTATTACGATAGCGCTGTGATGAATTGGGATACCAAGCACAAACGTTACAAAGAAATTTCAAAGCGTCATAAGATTTTAACGGAACTGGCGGAGCAAACAGAAATTATACAACGCAACGACAGCTTGCTGACCTTGGCTGCGATGGACAGTTTAGCACTCAGCAGATTCATCGACAAGGTCATCGAACGCGATATCGCAGAAGCGAAGAAAAAAGCAGAGGAAGAGAAAAAACGCAAAAACAGGAGCGACGACTTTTCTTTTACCGGTTTGCCTAACGATGCCAACACCTCTCCTGCTTCCACCTTCTACTTTTCCAATCCAGGACAAGTCAGTCAAGGTTATAGTGAATTCTTAAGAGTATGGGGCAAACGTAAAAACGAAGACAATTGGAGGCGGGCGAAAAAAGAAGAGCCCATTGTCGATGCGAAACCTGAACCCCAAGACTCAGCGGCGGTGGCAAAGAACAATACGACAGATCCTAAAGAAACTACAGACGCAGATGCAACGCCCAAAGTAGACCGTAATAATTATTTAAAAAATATTCCTTTTAGCCCGGAAGCAAAAGAGCTTGCCAATACAGAGATCAAAGATGCTCAATACAAATTGGGTAAAATCTATGACTTCAAACTCTACCTCAAGGACAGCGCCGTCACTACGTTTAAAAAACAAATCAAACGTTATCCCGGCAACGACCATGAACCGGAAGAGCTGTACCTGATGTACCTGATAGCAAAAGAAAAACCGGATGCGAAATTATTGGCATATGCTAAAAATGAGTTGTACACTAAGCACCCTAATTCTACTTACACTAAACTCATCGACAATCCCAATTACTTAATAGAAAACAAAACCAATAGTAAGAAGGCAGCAGTTTTATACAAAGACGCTTACACTTATTACACAACGAAAGATACGGCTGCCACGGATTCACTCATTGCTTCTTATTATACCACCTATCCCGAAGGAACTACCATCGATGATAAATTTGCGCTGTTAAATATTTTAAATGAATTAAATAAAAAGGCCGACCGCAAGCCACTGGCAGATAGTCTGGATCTATTCATTGAAAATTACAAGGCAAGTAAACTCGTTGGATACGCTGAGAACATTCGGGATCAGATTACAGGCAAGAAAAACGAAAAGTCTAAAGAAGCAGTTCCTGTCCTGGAGACTCCCGTCGTTCCAGTGGAAGAAAAACCCAAAGAATTACCAACACAACAACCCGATGGTTTGCTCAAGCCGCCAGCAGACGAACAATAATTATTAACCGAATCACATGCCAATAAAAAGCAGCCCTGTTAAAAAAATAGTTTGGGGATCGTGGATTGCCTTCTTCTCGTTCCTGCTATTGCTGATTACTTACGTTTACATGGTTTCTGTGAATGCATTCGGTTGGTTTGGAGAAATTGTTGA
>JACMQM010000329.1 GCA_014376985.1 Cytophagaceae bacterium
CAACTTTTACCCTTTCTACTTTTCATTACTCGTTGTTGACATCTGTCTGGCCAACAAGAATTATTATTCGTTTGTATATTTTATCAATCGGGCTGGATTTCCTACTACCATGCCGTAATCCGGAACATCTCTGAAGACCACCGATCCGGCGCCGATGACGCACCATTTACCGATTTTTATACCCGGTATCACCACAGCTCCAGCACCGACGAGTGTGCCTTCTCCTATGCTTACAATGCCGCATATCGCCACCTGAGGCGCGACGTGTACATAATCACCCAGTATACAATCGTGATCTACAGAAGCAGACGTATTGATGATCACATGCTTCCCAATCGTTGTAGAAGACTGTATAACGGCACTATGAAAAATTACCGTTCCTTCTCCGATGGTTACATCAGACGATACCAAGGCAGAAGGGTGGATGGCTTTACCAAACACACGTCCTTTAAGCTGATCCGCTATTCTTTGTCTGATAGCGTTTGCACCAATAGAAATAATAAGCGGTTCTTCTTTATGCGAAGTGGTATAGTCACCAGTTACAGTATATCCTTTCAAACTTTTGACTTCAGGATTTTGGTCAAAAAGTCCTTGAATGGCAACACCTGCATCAAT
Source organism: Cytophagaceae bacterium (assembly GCA_014376985.1). Classification (GTDB taxonomy): domain Bacteria; phylum Bacteroidota; class Bacteroidia; order Cytophagales; family Cytophagaceae; genus JACMQM01. The sequence continues at coordinate 616 of JACMQM010000329.1, forward strand.
CAGGCAATCCATCACTACTTTAGCATGTCCGCTGGCTCCTATTAGGTACATTTGAAATGAGTTGTTTAATGGTGTAGAAGGTGTATCCTTCGTTCATTTTGATAAGGGGCTGCCCCCGCTATCTTCATGGATGTTATTCTGAGTTGGTACTGCGGGGTCAGGCTCTCGCTCCAAGTCCGCCTAAGCGCAAAAGCCCTGCGCTCTTCGGGCTTTCCACTCGATCCTTCAGCCAAAATTATAATAAACTCTATAAAATTATTATTTCGATCCTTCAAATTTCTCCATGGTAGCAGAAGTTTCAGAACTAATGCCTTCACTTTTGAATACTTTGAATGCGGTCAAAAATACGATTTTTAGATCGAGTAGCCAAGACAAATGTTCCACATACCATACGTCCAATTCAAACTTACGCTCCCATGAAATAGCGTTTCTCCCATTTACTTGCGCCCATCCTGTAATACCTGGACGCACATCGTGGCGTCTGGCTTGCGCTTCGTTATACAAAGGCAAATATTCAACCAGCAAAGGTCGAGGCCCTATCAAAGACATATCGCCTTTGATTACATTGAGTAACTGAGGGATTTCATCCAAAGAAGTTTTTCTCACAAACTTCCCAAAGGTAGTCAGGCGTATCGCATCCGGCAATAATTTCCCATCTGCTCCTGTTCTATCGTTCATGGTTTTGAATTTGATAACAGTAAACGGTCTACCCTGCTTACCAGGACGCGCCTGAAAAAAGAAAGGCTTGCCCTCGTTCAAAAAAACAAAGACGATTGCAATGAGCAAAAACAGAGGAAACGCAATGATGAAAGCCGTTCCCGACAGCAGTAAATCTATTAATCGTTTAAATACGTTTCTATACATTAATTTCTTTTAAATAAGTCAGGTATTGCGCTGCCAATTTTTCTCTATCAAAAGACCTCAAGGCAAACTCATAGCCACTCAATCCTTGAATTGCTAATTCTTTTCTATTGTTCAGGTAAAATTCTATTTTCTCTAAATAGTCAGCAGTGTTTTCCGGTTCTACATAAACACCGGCTTTCGCCTCCTCCACTAGTTTACGTGAAACGCCGTCAATCGCCATGAGTATAGGTTTCTTGCAGGCCATGTAATCAAATGTTTTATTAGAATAAACGGTTTTAAACGTGTCTACTTTTTTCAAGACAGATGCCCCTAAGTCAGATGCCAGAATGTATTTAAACACTTCTTTTTTAGGAACAGGATCAATGAAACGGATATTGGTTAACGCTCTTTTCTTCACTTCTTCCTTCAACATTTTCTTTTGCATGCCGTCGCCTATCAAAAGAAAAACCACCGGCTTGTTTTTGAGTTGCTCTGCTACATCCACCACCTGAATCAAGTGATTGGCCACACCATGTGCTCCTACATACGTGATGAGTAACGTTTCATCCGAAATGCCTAACCCATTCCTGAATGCTTTGGCATCGAATGTTTTCAGCAATTCTTCAGTTAAAGAAAAGTCTGCAGCATTGGGAATATAAATTATTTTTTCATCAGGTACATTTTTCTTAGTAAGCAATGTATCACGAAAAGCGGGAGTCAACACATTGATCAAGCGTGCATGGCGGTAAACAAAAGCCTCTAGCCAGTATGATATTTTGATGATGGCCTTATTCGTCACTACTCCTGTATCAATAGCAGATTCAGGCCATAGGTCCCTAATTTCAAATACATAAGGAATTCGTTTAAACTTCGACAATAAAAAAGCTGTAATACCTACAAACAGAGGAGGAGAAGTAACCAAAATTAAATCATACTTGCCTTTGGTTTTAAAAAGGCCAGCCCACAAACTAAAAAACACAAAAGAGAAATACCCCCATAAGCGGCCGATAAAATTTACATTGTAACTTTCAGAAACGTGACAGCGAATGACCTCTAAGTGTTCATCGAATCTGTCTTTTACAAAATACTTACCTTTGTATTTCTCTGCCTTACCTGGAGCATTTGCATGTATCATACCTGCCAATACCGTAATATCAACGCCCTGATCGCCCCATACTCTTGTCATCTCATTGAAACGAGAACCGCCGGAATCATTTTTTTCTAAGAAGTATTGATGTATTAGTAATATTCTCATGTAATTTCATTTTGTTGAGAGTGAAGGGTGAAGAGAGTAGTAAATCTTTCGCTCTCTTTCTTCGCTCTAATTTTTCCATTCTATTCTTGTGATCAATTTATTGCCTTGTGTTATAAACGCCAGATCTTTCGTTTTTTCTCTTGAACCATAATGTGAAGAATACCACCCTTCTTCTTCTAGGGCTTCCACTAAGTTACCCTGCTCATCTGTCACTTTCCATGTCAAGCCAAGATGTCCTGCATCAGAAGGATGCCAGCGTTGGATCATGGGTAAATCGGAAGGTTTATTGAGAAGCTCGTCTTCGATCTCCCATACCCATTGTTTTTTCCATTTGGTAACTTTACGTCGGTGTTGAATGTTTTTTCCCGCTTGAGGAAAAACAGGGATCTTACCAAGCATGACCACTTTCTCTTCGTCTTCTTTTACACTTGCTTCCTTCCACTTTGTCCAGTACCACCAGATGAAGCGAGGACCTTTCAGCATTTGATCGTAGTTGCCCAGCATAACCGTATTATGCCCCTGCGTACCTGCAAAATACTTTATAGTTTGTTCATCTGTATTGTATAGATAAGATCCCGCATCACGCAATACATTTTCGCCTTTGATCCAAAGATCCAAATGGAGATTATCTGCTTGAGCCGGTCTGTCTTTATAGGCTCCGCAGCGGAGAAACGTTAAAGAGTCCTGGTCTTTGTGAACATAATAACCACCACGTTTAAACACTTCTGTAGCAGCGTTGATCACCTGCAACTGCGTGGCTCTCTCCCGGCGACGGACATCAAAGCCATACCAGGCGGCATCTTCCAGCACACCCGTAACATTAGCATACAAATTCTTCTTGTCTAAAATTAAGGAAGCTGTATTCAATAATGGTCGGTAGTCTCTGAAATCGGTATCTGACAAAGGAAAGAACCAAGCGCCGTCGTTATTGCCATAGTTCGGTAATTGGCCGCTGATTGAATCCTGACAACTGTGCAAAAAATGCAATGATTTTCTGGCTCTGCTGTAAACGAGTTCATCCAGTGTTTCTTTATTCAGTTCTGTCAGTCGAATGGCCCATGACATCAAC
>JACMQM010000330.1 GCA_014376985.1 Cytophagaceae bacterium
TAGAAACACATGAAGAAAATCTTATTTCCAACCGATTTAACGGATAAACCTAAAAAAGCACTGGATTATGCGCAATACTTGTCCATCAATACCGGATCTGAATTGGTTTTGTTCCATGCTTCGATGGATAAAGGGGAATATGAGAGATCTATTCACGAATTGAACGTTCTGACAACAGAGTTAGAGCAATCGGAAGTGAGAGGAGCGAAAACAATTCGTTACGATTACATCAGTCAGCAAGGGTTGCCTGTTGATCAATTGATCGAAGCCATGGAGAAATCAAAAAGTAAGATGCTCGTGATGGCTACCAGTGGTGCAAATAGAGATAGTTTTCAAGGATTGTATTTGAAAAGCAATACTTCTGCCGCATTGGAAAAATTGCAAAAACCTGTTTTGTTTTTCCCTGAAGATTCCAAAGTCGATAAGATCAGCAAAGCATTGGTATGTGTAGATGTAATGAAATATTCGAAAGAAGTGATTCTTCAGTTTTATGAATTCAGTAAATTATTCAATGCGAAAATTGAATTTGTATACAGCCATACCAGTGATCGCATAGAGATCAGAGAGGCCATTGAACGGTTTAAGTATTTTTTAAGCAGAGAACTTCCTGTGGCAACATTGGTGGTAAAAGAAGACGTTTCATTGGAAGAAGCGGTGGATGAACTGGTGAAATCGGATGGCATAGACTTGCTGGTAATGACTAAATACAAGAAAACATTTTGGGAAAAATGGTTTGTCAACAGTGCGACACAATCTATGTCTTATACTGCATCTCTCCCTGTATTAGTATTCAGTGCAGACTAGCTTCTGAGCTGTGTGAATAAACGCTGATGAGTTCTATCTTTAAAAAATTAACAGCAAGAAAAGAAGAAGGCATTGTTCGTGCCTTGCGTGCAAACGATGGTAAGATTGATTTTTCTTCTAATGACTATCTGGGTCTTGCTGCTAGTCCTGTTTTAGCAGAAGCGATCGATCAAATTTACAAACAAGCTTTCTCTAATCCCATCAATGGTTCTGGTGGTTCCAGGTTATTGGCAGGTCATTTCGACTTTTATGATCAGGTGGAGAAAGAACTGGCTGCTTTTTTTGAAACAGAAGCGGTACTTATTTTCAACTCCGGTTATTCCGCTAATCTTGCCCTGCTCTCTACCTTACCTCAAAAAGGAGATACGATCATAATGGATGAATACATTCACGCCAGTCTGAAAGACGGAGCGCGTTTGAGCTTTGCTTCCAAATTTTCTTTTCGACACAATGACTTGTCAGATCTGGAAAGCAAGTTGAAAAAAGCTGAAGGGACTGTGTTTATCGTTGCCGAGAGTTTATATTCCATGGATGGAGATTTTGCTCCGGTAGAAGCCTTACAAAAACTGGCAGAGCAATACAAGGCTTACCTGATTATAGATGAAGCTCATACTACAGGCATATACGGGAAGCAGGGCAGAGGTTTTCTACACGAAAAGAAAATAGCTGATCTTGTTCCGTTTAAAATCTATACCTTTGGCAAAGCCATGGGCATACACGGAGCTTGCATTGCAGGAAGTCAGGAATTGAAAGACTACCTGATTAATTTTGCAAGGCCATTCATTTATACCACTGCTATGCCTCCTCATGCTTTTGCTTCGGTACATGCGGCCTTTGCACACATACAGCAATACCCTAAGCAGAAAGATCAACTGATGAGTAACATTCTGCATTGGAACAAACTGGTGAAGGGAGAAGCAGGATTCAGCACCAATGAAAGTCCTATTCAAACCTATACTTACCCGGGCAATCAAAACATAAGAGCCTTAGCTCAATCTATGCAATCCAACAATTATGACGTAAGACCGATTTTGTCGCCTACTGTAAAAGAAGGAACAGAGCGTTTGCGTATTTGTTTGCATGCTTACAATACACCACAAGAAATAGCCTCATTGATTCAATTGATTACAACTTTTCATGAATAAGTATTTTATAACGGCAATAGGTACAAATTCAGGCAAGACAATTGTCAGTGCCATTCTAACACAGGCTTTACAGGCAGACTATTGGAAACCTGTACAGGCAGGAATAGAAGAGCGCGATTCCGATGTGGTCAATTCTTTATTGCTCAATGATTACAGCGTGATGCATCCGGAACGTTTTTGTTTTAAAAAAGCAGCGTCTCCTCATGAAGCATCCGCAGAAGAAAATATTCAGATTCAATTATCAGATTTTAGAATTCCGGAAACGGCTGGAAATGATTTGATCATTGAAGGAGCCGGTGGAGTGATGGTACCGTTGAATGAACACGACACCATCACTGATCTCGCTTTGGTACTGGGAGCAGAAGTGATTTTGGTTTCCAATTATTATTTAGGATCTATCAATCATACGTTACTTTCTTACGAATACCTGAAGAAGAAAAATGTGCGCATCAAAGGAATCATTTTTAATGGACCAGAAAATGCATCCAGCAAATCTATCATTTTGGCCAAAACGGGATTGACTTGTTTGCTGGACATCAAACAGGAAAAACATTGGGATCCCTTTTTGGTGCAACAATATGCTGTAAAATTATTTGACAACTGGAACAGTTAACAAATGACGAACTGGGAACATAACGACAACCTCATCTGGCATCCTTATTCTTCCTTGATGCCTGTATTTCCTAATCTTCCCGTGGTCAGTGCGCAGGGAGCGCATATACACCTGAAGGATGGAAGAACACTCATCGACGGTGTTTCTTCCTGGTGGGTAAATTTACATGGGCATAGTCATCCCATATTGGCAAAAGCACTTTATAAACAGGCCTTAGAGTTGGAGCATGTTATCTTTGCCGGTTTTACACACCAACCGGCAACAGACCTGGCTGCTGAGCTCATCGATTATACCGCCTGTGATTTTACAAAATTGTTTTATTCTGACAATGGAAGTACGGCGATAGAAGTCGCCTTGAAGATGGCGTTGCAGTATTGGATGAACATTGATCAGCCGCGTCATAAAATTGTAGCATTGGAAGGCGCTTTTCACGGCGATACCTTCGGAGCGATGTCTGTGAGCGGTCGTAGCGTCTTTAACAAGATGTTTGATTCACTGATGTGGGAAGTTGATTTTATTCCTTTCCCTAGTGAAGAGCAGGAAGAACATTGCCTTAAACAATTTGAAATACTGCTAGCTCAAAAACCGGCGGCATTGATCGTTGAACCGTTGCTTCAAGGTACCGCAGGCATGCGGGTATATCGTCCAGCGTTTCTCGACTGCTTATTTGCTCTGGCAAAGAAGGAAGGCGTTATTTGTATAGCAGATGAAGTACTGACTGGATTTGGGAGAACAGGTAAACCTTTTGCCTCTCATTACCTGAAAGAGAAACCGGATATCATGTGTTTATCCAAAGGTCTTACCGGTGGCACCATGCCTTTTGGCGTAACATTGGCCAATCAAAAAATAGTGGCAGCATTCGATGTGCCGGATTTGGACAAGATTTTGTACCATGGACATTCTTACACGGCGAATCCTCTGGCTTGTGCGGTTTCATTGGCCAGTCTGGCCTTGTTGAAAGAATCTTCCTGTGTAGTGCGTATCGCTACGTTGTCGGCATTCCAAAAAGCCTTTGCTCAGCAATTAAAGACTCGTTTTCAGTTGGAGAGGGTGGATCATATAGGTACTATTGTTTCATTCGAACTGCCTGTTGAACCGGGCTATCTGAGCACGATCCGAAATGAATTGTATGCATTTTTTCTGGCTCATGATGTGTTACTCAGGCCTCTGGGAAATATTCTATATATTTTGCCTCCGTATTGTATTGAAATTAAGGATCTTGAACGTATCCACGAACTCATCTTTAAATTGTTGGAAACTAAGGGCTTTTCGTTAAAACCTATCAGCTAAATTACCGTACTCATAGTGTTTATGCTTCGGTTTTCTTTCATCATGCAACAGCTCATTTGGATAGTGGTATTTGCTATAGGGTTTGCCACGCAAGCCATGGCACAGGTGCTCTATAAAACCGTTGATTTTAAAATCGCTACACCTTACCTGGAGCCTGATGGACGAGACTTGTCCGTTAAAATTAACGAAAAAGAATTTGTTAGTTTAGCCAAAGTAAAGGGGGGTATTTTTGGAGAGTCTATTTATCAATTAGAAAAATACACCAGAGATTTAGAAGTGTCTTTCAGCGTACCCTTGAAAGTAACGTTAGAAGAAGATTTTTTTAAAATGGTATTGTTTGGTGATCGGCTGCGTCTGTTCTCCGTGGTGCACAATACAAAAGCATTTGCAACACAGTGTAAAGTATATGAATACAGTTTAGCAGACGGAAGTTTGCTGGGACAAAAAGTGCTGCATGATTTTACCGTGAAGAATTGGTCACAAGACATAGGTAAAGCCATGGTAGAGGAATCTTTTGCATCAGCTATCGATGCCTGTCAACCGCGCGATTTCGTTACTCCGTTAGAATATCAATATCAAATTCAATTTTCTCCCAACAACCGCAAATTTATTCTTTATATCTACGACTATTCCCAAAAGAATCTGCTTGCACAAACGGTGATCTACGACGATGAGTTAAATGTGATCGTCAAAGGTTTTGTTCCTATTGATAATAATTTCATCAACTATGGTTTGTACATCAACAACAGAGCGGAGATCTTCATTTTAAATGCCGATAAAATAGGACGTATTGCTTTGATTCGTTACAACATGGAAACGAAGGATAATGTTTTTTTAGACATCGCTTCTTCCGCTACGAAGCGATATAATTTCAAATTGAAGTTTTTGAACGATGACGAAGTGTATATTATGAATCTTTCTTCTCGTTCCAACAAGCTTACCGGGTTTATGTACAGTAAATTTAATTTCAATGAAAAAGCCATTGATAAAATCAATCACCACGAGTTGTCCGAAGGATTGCAGCAGACCTCTAAGATATTGCGTGGCAGCAACAAGAGTTATTCCGCGGAAGACAATTGGGAGAATTATAACATTACAGATTTGTACCTGAATGAATACGAGAAAATTATCGTCGTATTGGAAAAACAAAAAATTGAAAGTGCCATGTTTAACTTTCAACCCAATACCGTAAATAATGCAGCTAACTGGTATGAAAAAACGGGCAGAGTAAATACAGGCCCTATGATTTTATATTCTTTCAACAATGAAGATGTATTGTTATGGGAGAACTACCACCTCAAGGAACAAAGCAATGACCTTACTGCGGGTATGCTTTCTTCTTCTCATTCCATGACTATTACTGATGATGGCAAGTTGCTGATGATTTATGCTTCAGCTTCTAATGCAACGGGATTGTATAATGAGATCAATTATTTGTTATTTGAAGAAGCTTCAGGATCTAAATTGAAAAACATCAAGTTAGCGAATGAAGATGGCTTAAGCATTTTAAAAGATTATACCATCTGGTTTGATGATGCTGTTGTACTGGCCGCACGCAAAGGTGTGTTTGGCAAAAAAAGCAATTTGGTGCGTTACAATTATAATGTTGCTGATTAAAAAATAGCAGAGCGTAAAAAGAGGAGATCATGTATCGCTCTCTTTCTACGCTATTGTTCTACCACTTTATCGTGGTTTTGTTTAGAAAAGAATCAATCCCTTTTTTACAATCTTCCGAACTGCGTGCCTTTGCATTCATTTCCGCCGCGTATTTCATGCTTTCCGACAAAGACATGTTTTGAATTTCCGCCATCATCTTTTTAGTCATGGATAAAGATTGTGCAGAATTATGAATACATATTTCCTGTGCGAATTCATACACCGCCTTTTCCAACGCATTCTCACTGTCTACAATGTGATTAATGAGTCCGTAGTTCAAGGCTTGCTGCGAATGAATGACATTACCCGTTAGCAATAATTCCTTAGCTCTGGGTTCTCCTATTTTTCTCACGAGGAAACTCATGACGATAGCGGGGATGAATCCTATTCTTGTTTCTGTATAACCATAATTAGCATCCGGTACACTGAATGCAAAATCGCAAACTGTTACCAATCCACAACCTCCTGCAATCGCATGTCCATTGACTTGTGCGATGACGATTTTTGAAAGTTCATAGATGGTTTTATACAGCAACATCAGTTGCTGCGAATCTTTTAAATTGTCTTCGTATGAGTTTTGTTGAAGTTGTTTTAAATATTCCAAATCAGCTCCTGCACAAAAAGTGCCACCTTGTCCTGTTAGAATAATGATTTTAACTTCTGGATTAGCTTCGGCTTCTTGAAAAGCTTGTAATAATTCCATCACTACTTTATCATTGAGTGCATTTCTTTTCTCCGGTCTGTTGATGGAGATATAAGCTAAGCGATCTTTTACTTCAGTCTGTATCCATTTCATAGGTCAAGGGTAGTACTGTAAAAAGACTTTTTACCGTATAGCAAAAAAATCTTTTGGTGAGGAATTGGTTCTTTGTTTGGATCAAGGTACGAATATTTGCTTGTATAATCCAGAAGCAATGCCTCACAATTTTCAAAGAAATTGTCATTTGAGCGTGTTTTGGCGAGTTTGCTTAGCGCTATTCCAACTTGTCGATCTCCGATTTTAAAAATGAAGTTGGTATAAGAATTTAGTCTGGTGATACGGTAATCGTTTATAAAATGATCGGTCATGAATAATTCGGCGGCACGATTTAAGACAGTGTCTTCGCTGCATGTGATCAGATAGACCTGATGTCCGGAAGAGAAAAGGTATTGCCGGTCTTCTTTTTTGCCGCTGATAAAAAAAGCAGGATGGTTAAATTGCCAGATCATGCGGTATTGAAGAGAAGTACAGAGGAGAGTCAAACTTAAGGTAATTCCCCATAGCCATTTTATATTCCGTTGCATGAACAATAAGATCGTCATCGAAAGTGCGGCATAGAGAAGAAACATTTCGAGTGTTGACAAAGAAATATGACTGATCACAGGCCAGGGCAAACAACTAATAAGTTTTAGAATATAAAACAGACTGTCTGTTAAAAATTCTATACACCAAATAAAGAAATCACTAAGGTAAGGAATGGAATAAAAAATTAAGAACGTAATGGATAAGAATAAGAGCAAGGTTGTTAAAGGCACGACGATAAGATTAGCGAGTAAAAAATAAATAGGGAACTGATGGAAAAGATGAATTGAATAGGGGAAGGTAGCGGTTTGCGCAGCCGTGCTGATCAAGGAAGCATTAAACAGATAGGTAGTGATTTTGTTTTTGCTTTCTTTAAGGGAGAGGGAAGAAGAGATGACTATGCCAATGACTGCCAAGAAGGAAAGAATGAATCCTGCGTCTGCCAGGTAATAAGGATTATACAACAACATCAGACA
>JACMQM010000331.1 GCA_014376985.1 Cytophagaceae bacterium
AAATGTATAATTTTAGACATAACTAACCTGATTGTTAATGAAAAAGCTATTGTTTATTCTTGTCTATTGCTGTTCTACCGCTCTGGTAATGGGGCAAAAGAAAGAGATCAAAGAGGCATTGAGTAAAGCAGAAACGCATTTCGTATCGGATGAATACGGTTTGGCATTGCCTTATTACTTGGAAGTCGATAAGCTGAGTAATCCTAAAAGACCTGATATCTCTTACAAAATCGGGTTATGTTACCTGGACGTGAATCAGCCAGGTAAGTCAACTTCTTTCTTTTTACACGCAAAAGCAGGTGGAATAAAGGATGAAAAGATGGATTTTTATATCGGACAGGGATACCATTCCAATCACAATTTTGATAAAGCCATTGAAAGTTTTGAATTGTATAAAGCAACATTAAAGAAAAGCCACGCAGAAGAATTGGCAGAAGTAGATCTTTACATTAATTATTGTAAAGTAGGAAAAGAATTGGTGAAAAATCCTGTGAAAGTGAAAATTACTAATCTTGGACCGAACATCAACTCTCCTTACCCAGACTATGTCCCCGCCATTTCTGCGGATGAAACAGTGTTGATTTTTACCTCTCGCAGACCGAATACAACAGGCGGTGGTAAAGATGTACAGGACGATCACTACTACGAAGATATTTATATTTCTGTAAAAGCAACGGATACAACATGGACAAGTGCTGTGCAATTGGGAAGCGAAATCAATACGCCATCACATGATGCTTGTGTAGGTCTTTCTCCAGATGGACAAGAATTGTTTATCTATAAAGTAACAGGTAGTAATGGTGGAGATTTATATGTTAGTAATTTGGTTGGAACGGTTTGGTCAACACCCAAAAGTTTAGGCTCTAATATCAACACTCCATACTGGGAGCCAAGTGCAACGACTAACTCTGATGAAAACGTCATCATCTTCTCTTCTACTAAAAAAGGAGGCTTTGGTGGACGTGATCTTTATTTATCCAGAAAATTACCAAACGGTGAATTTGGACCGGCGGTAAACATGGGACCTAAAATCAATACAGCCGAAGACGAAGACGGTCCATTCATTCATGCAGATGGTAAGACTTTATATTTCAGTTCCAAAGGACATAAGTCTATGGGCGGTTTTGATATTTTCCATACCGAAATTGATTTGGCAAAAGGAGAGATTAAAGTAGATCCTGCAAACGTAGGTTATCCGATCAATACAGCGGATGATGATATCTTTTTTGTATGGTCAGCGGATAATAGAAGAGCTTATTTCTCCTCTGCCAGAGAAGGTGGGATGGGTGAGAAAGACTTATATATGCTGGAGAGAGATGAAGCGAGAGCAGCTCTTGTTGTATTTAAAGGTGCTGTCTACAATTGTGAAACAGACAAGCCTGTAACAGCCTTAATCAAAGTTACGGATTTGGCTACGGGTAAATTGGTAGGAGTATATAATACGAACTCTAGTTCGGGTAAGTACACCGTTATTCTTCCTCCGGGTAAGAACTACGGTTTGGCTGTAGAAGCTCCAGGCTATTTGTTCTACTCTAAAAATATTGACGTTCCAACATTGGATCACTACATAGAAGTAAAAGATTCTATCTGTATGGATAAAATTAAAGTTGGAACAAAAATCGTATTGCGTAACGTATTCTTCGATGTCAATAAGGCGACACTTCGTCCTGAGTCAGTGAATGAATTGGATCGTTTAGTAGCCATTATGAATGAAAATCCGAATTTGAAAGTGGAAGTATCAGGGCATACAGACAGTGACGGAAATGATGAACTTAATTTAAAATTATCACAGGTACGTGCGAAAGCCGTATTGGATTTTGTGGTGAAGAAAGGTGTGAAAGCTGATCATATCGTTTCTAAAGGGTATGGTGAAACGCAACCTATTGCGCCTAATGATTCACCGGAAAACAAACAACAGAATAGAAGAACAGAGATTAAAGTATTGGAAGAATAAATCCAGGTCATACATACACTGCATAAAAACAGGCGATCATTATTAATGATCGCCTGTTTTTATTTAATGAAAGGACAATCTATAGATATGAGTAATTCTTAAATAATTTTGGAAGCGTAGTCAAAAGCTTTATTAACTCTTCTGAAGAAGCACTCTTTGTAAAAAAAGAAATGATGTATTTGGAAGTTCCTTTATTCCTTCAGGATTACTTAAACGGAGAATAGCAATACGAATATAGAGTGAATGTTAAAACCAATGACGGGAAATTTTATTACTTCATAGAAATACAAGAATTCAGCGGATTAGCAGAATATGTATTCGATGCGAAAGGAAAACTATTACTGAGGAGTTTAATCTAGATTAAGAGTGAACGGGAAGTGTGATGGATTGTATGACTTCATACACATTGTCCGCATCAATCCGTTTTAATTTCACAGGAACAAACTCATTTACTAATAAAGGATCGTAAGGGAATTTCACCTTGATGTAGTTGTCTGTAAAGCCGTGCATCGTGCCTTGATCTTCTTCGCTTTCAAATAATACTTCGCGGGTAGCGTCTTGAAATTGATCGTAAAAAGCTCTACGCTTTTTCTCTGATAAGTTTCTTAAGGCATGAGTCCTTTCTAATCTTATCTTTTCAGGCACTTTACCTTTTAATGAAATAGCTTCCGTGTTCGCTCTTTCTGAATAAGTGAAAACATGCAGGTAAGAAATATCAAGTTGAGTTAAAAACTCATAAGTCTCTTTAAATTCTTCCTCCGTTTCTCCAGGGAAACCAGTAATGACATCCACACCGATGCAGGCGTGAGGAATATGTTGTTTGATAGATTCTACTCGTTGCGTGTATAATTCGCGCTGGTAGCGGCGCTTCATTTTCTTTAAAACAGTATTGCTTCCGGATTGCAAGGGCACGTGGAAATGAGGAGCAAAGTGTTTTGAACCGGCTACAAAATGAATGATTTCATCAGAAAGGAGATTAGGTTCAATAGAAGAAATTCGATAACGATACTGGCCTTCTACTTCATCCAATTCTTTGATCAGATCAATGAACTGATGCACTCGCTCATGATTGATCAATCCAAAGTCACCAATGTTTACGCCTGTCAATACAATCTCTCTAACGTCTTTGGCAATGAGTTCTTTGGCAGTCTTCACTACATTAGCCACACTGTCGCTTCTGCTTTTTCCTCTTGCCAAAGGAATGGTGCAGAACGTACAAGAGTAGTCGCAGCCATCCTGTACTTTTAAAAAGGTTCTTGTTCTGTCGTTGATGGAATAGGAACAATAATATTCTTTTGCTTCTTCAATAGGTGAGTGGTGAATCACCGGCTTGTCCGAAGGCTTGAAATCTTTAATCAGATCGAAGATTTTGAATTTTTCAGAAGCGCCCAATACAGCAGCAACACCAGGGATTTTAGCTATTTCTTCTGGTTTGAGTTGAGCATAGCAGCCAATAATGACAACAAAAGCATCGGGAGAATATTTGAGCGCTTCTTTGACTACCTTACGACATTTTTTGTCGGCATGGTCTGTAACAGAACATGTATTGACTACATAGACATCAGCCGCTTTCTGAAATTCTACTTTTTGATAAGCGTGTTCTTCAAACAACCTTGCAATGGTTGAAGTCTCGGAAAAATTGAGCTTACAGCCCAAAGTATAGAACGCCACTTTTTTCATCGTGCAAAAATAAGCAATCTTTATCAAAGAACGATGTTCTTTGATAAACTGATAAAAAGTAGTTGTTAGAACTTTTTGTCATTTTTTTTAGACAAATGAGTGTATTTTTTCATTTTTAAGATAAAAAGGGGAAGTATTTTCCTGATGTTGATTAAAAAAGCGCCCTTTTTTTTAGGAGTTGGCCTTTTTTTTATACTTTTGACTTTGCTTTTAAAAAGTTAAACCACTCTTACTATAAATTTATGGCACAATTACGTTTTAAGGCCCTGGAAGCATTACAGAACAGAGTTCCGGTAAAAGTTACAGCTCCTTCAGTAAAAGTTTCCGATTATTATGGAAGCAATGTTTTTGGTGATGACGCGCAGAAGACTCACATTTCTTCCACTGCTTACAAAAGATTGAAGCAATTCATCGAAAAAGGTGAAAAAATCGACACAGCTACAGCTGATGCCGTGGCTTCAGGAATGAAAGCATGGGCTATCGAAAAAGGTTCAACTCACTACACGCACTGGTTTCAGCCATTGACTGATGCTACGGCTGAAAAGCATGATGCATTTTTTGACATTGAGTCAGATGGTAAAGCATTAGAAAAATTCAAAGGAAGCGCTTTGGTTCAACAAGAGCCGGATGCCTCTTCTTTCCCTAACGGTGGTATCCGTAATACATTCGAAGCAAGAGGTTATACAGCATGGGATCCTACATCTCCTGCATTCATCATGGGCAACACATTGTGTATCCCTACGATCTTCGTTTCTTACACTGGTGAAGCATTGGATTACAAAGCTCCATTGTTGAAGTCTCTTTCAGCAGTAGACAAAGCAGCAGTAGCTGTAGCGGATTACTTCGATAAAGACATCACTAAAATCATGCCTACATTAGGTGCTGAGCAAGAGTATTTCCTTGTTGACGAAGCATTGTTCAATGCTCGTCCTGACTTGGTAATGGCTGGCAGATCAGTATTTGGACACTCTCCTGCAAGAGGCCAACAATTAGAAGATCACTATTTTGGTTCTATTCCTACAAGAGTATACGATTACATGGTCGACTTCGAAATCGAAGCATTGAAATTGGGGATGCCTGTAAGAACTCGTCACAACGAGGTTGCTCCAAGTCAATTTGAAGTTGCTCCTACTTTTGAAGAGTGTAACTTGGCCGTAGATCACAATTTGTTGTTGATGGACTTAATGCGTAAAGTGGCTGAAAGACATCACTTGCGTGTAATCTTCCACGAAAAACCATTCGCTGGTATCAACGGTAGCGGTAAGCACAACAACTGGGCGTTAGGAACTAACACTGGTAAAAACTTATTGCAACCTACTAGCAAGCCGAAAGAGAACTTATTGTTCTTGACGTTCTTCGTAAACGTGATCAAAGCGGTTCATGATTATGCAGATTTGTTGAGAGCTTCTATCGCTTCTGCAAGTAACGATCACCGTCTTGGTGCTAACGAAGCGCCTCCTGCTATCATGTCAGTATTCATCGGTTCTGAATTGACTGAAGTATTGAATGAGCTAGAGAAAAACGGAAACGTTAAAATCGAAAAAGGTGATAACGTATACATGAAATTGGGAATCAACAAAATTCCTGAAATCATCTTGGATACTACAGACCGTAACAGAACATCTCCTTTCGCGTTCACTGGTAATAAATTCGAATTCCGTGCAGTAGGTAGCAGCGCAAACAGTGCATTGCCAATGACTGTATTGAACACTATAGTTGCTGATACATTGAATAAATTCAAAACTGAAGTTGATAAACAAATCGACAAAGGCGAGAAAAAAGAAGTAGCTATCATCAACGTATTGCGTGAGTACGTAATCGCTAGTAAGAAAATTCGCTTCGAAGGAAACGGTTACTCTGATGAGTGGAAGGATGAAGCAGCTAAGAGAGGTTTATCTAATGTAAACACTACCGCTCATGCGCTTGATTTCTGGGTAACTCCAACTGCTGAGAAATTGTTCGAGAAATACGAAATCTACAGCAAGAAAGAACTACATGCTCGTTACGAGATCATGAATGAAAATTACATCAAGAAAATTCAGATCGAAGGACGTGTAATCGGTGACTTGGCTACAAACCATATCATTCCTACTGCTATCGAATACCAAAACAAATTGATTACTAACGTAAGAGGTTTGAAAGAAATCGGTCTAGAAGCTGAAGGTAAACCCGTGATCGAATTGATCAAAGAAATGTCTAAACACATCAGCACCATTCAAAAAGGTGTAGAAGACATGACTGAAGCTCGTAAGCAGGCTAACAAAATCACAGAAGCGCCTAAAGGTTCTAAAGCCTATTGCGATAAAGTGAAGCCTTATTTCGAAACGATTCGTTATGCTGTAGATAAACTAGAGCTTATCGTGGGTGATGAAGATTGGCCTTTGCCGAAATACAGAGAATTGTTGTTCTTGAGATAATCTCACATACACTAATAAAAAGCCATTTCGCTCATGCGGATGGCTTTTTTTATGCCTTCCATGTCCATGATATGTTTTTTACTATTCGTAAATAGCATGTATCTTTAGCTCTTCATGAAGACAGACCATTTTGCTCCCATTGTTTTATTTGTATACAATCGACTGGCTCATACACGGGCAACAGTGGAAGCATTGCAAAAAAATAAAGGAGCAGCTGAAAGTGAATTATACATTTACTCAGATGGTGCAAAAACAGAATCGGGTAGGGCTGCCATCGAAGAAGTACGTCAATATATTCGATCCATTCAGGGCTTTAAACGTCTTCATATTGTAGAGAAGGAAAAGAACCAAGGACTTTCCGAATCAGTGATTACTGGCGTCACAGAAGTTCTTCAACAGTACGACGACGTAATCGTATTGGAAGACGATCTCATCACAGCACCTGATTTTTTAGAATACATGAACCAAGCCTTGTCTTTCTATAAGGACGATTTTTCTATTTACTCTATCTCTGGCTATACTTTTCCTTCTCCCTATTTAAAGGATATCAAAGAGGATGTTTTTCTTTATCCCAGACCTGCTTCCTGGGGCTGGGCCAGTTGGAAGAATCGTTGGGATAAATCAGATTGGGAAATGAGCGACTTTGCAGCGTTTAGTGAAGACAAAACGGCTATTCGTTCTTTCATCAGAGGAGGAGAGGACATGTTTATCATGTTGTTGAAACAGCAGAAAGGTTTGATTCAATCCTGGGCTATACGATGGGCCTACACTCATTTTATACATCAGGCACATAGTCTTTACCCTGTTCAATCAAAAGTGCGTAGTATAGGTACTGATAGTTCAGGCACTAACCTTCCATCTACTAAAAAATACGAAACAGAAATTCATGAAGGCGAACTTCATTTAGTACCTCAACTAAAACCTGATTACTCTCTCATTTTTAGATTAAAAGATTTTTATATACCCTCATTGCAAAGAAAATTCATCAATTGGTATAAGTTTGGAACCTATTCTTGGTTAAAAGCTTCAAAATAAAGGGTATACAATATTATAATACAAAAAATGTATAGTTTTGTATGGTTTTTTAAGCGTATACTAATTTGTGAAAAAAGACTTTCTGATCATGTTTATCATTTTTTGGCTAATATGAAGCGTAAAATACAGTCTCCAAGTGCATCTGTTTTCAATATAATTCTGTGGCTTATTTCAACATTTTTTATTATTGTTCGTAAATGCTATTATATTTATGTTTTATCATAGATAAAATAGGATTCAGGCGTTGAAGGGGACTTTCAGTCAGCCATCCTTGACAACGCTTGTTTCAATTAAAGGTCTTAAACCTTGTTTCGCTATGAAGAAATTGTTTCTTTCCATACTCCTTGCAAGTCATTTTTTTCAAGCTAGTGCACAACTTATAAAATCTTCGGATCCGGTGATTAATCGGTTACCTAATGTCTCTATTAATGGCCCTAGCAATGGTACCACATTTACTGCGCCTGCTAGCTTTAGCCTTAATGCGATAGCCAGCGATGTAGATGGAACAATAGATAAAGTAGAGTTTTTTAGTGGTGCAGTATTATTGGGATCGGCTACAACGTCTCCTTATTCTTTTAATTGGTCAAATGTACCCGAGGGAATTTATAGGGTAAGCGCAAAGGCTACAGACAATCTTGGAGAATCTACTCATTCGGTTGTTGTTACATTGTCAGTGACAATGAGTATGGTTAATCAACTTCCTACTATTGTATTGACAACTCCTATAAATAATTCATCGACCAATGCTCCTGCAAGTATTACAATGAGTGCAGATGCTACAGATATAGATGGTTTTATCACAAGGGTTGAATTTTATAATGGAGCTAGATTACTAGGCGTTGACGACGCCGCTCCATATAATTATGTTTGGAATGGAGTAGAGGCTGGGCTTTATTTTATTACGGCCAAATCTTTCGATAATCAAGGTGGTAGTAAAGCATCTTCAATTGCTACAGTGAATCTATTATTAGTGAAGACAGATGTTTGTTCTGGTATGACAATGTATGTAGAAAATGGAGGTTATGTAACGGGAAGTAAGGTAAAAAGCAACAATG
Source organism: Cytophagaceae bacterium (assembly GCA_014376985.1). GTDB lineage: Bacteria > Bacteroidota > Bacteroidia > Cytophagales > Cytophagaceae > JACMQM01. The sequence goes on from JACMQM010000331.1 coordinate 8,142, forward strand.
GCCATTATCAATGTAAATCATGGCCTTACTCTGGTTGGTGCAATGGTGCAGCATGGGCATATGCTCCCGGAGAGGGTGCTTATTGGATGGATGCATGGACATTTATTGGTTCTTGTAACATTATGTCCGTTAATCAAGGCAGACAGTCAGATGTCTTACAAGAACTAACTATTGTGCCCAATCCCGTTTTGTCGGAAGCTACCCTGCATCTTGTGTTGAAAGAATCTGGTCTGATTTCTGTAAAACTGTATGATAAATATAGTCAATGCATGCAAACAATTGTTGAAGGAGACTTTGTAACTGGTTCCTATAATTTCCCTTTGAAAATGATAGGCTTAGAAAGAGGTACTTATCTTTTGAAAAGTATAACGCAGTCGGATTTAAAAACCATAAGAATAGAGAAGACGGAGTAACTATTAATGCAAAAAGAAAACTATTCTATAAAGTCATTTTTGGGTTGAACACAGACTGATATAAGAGTATGTTAGTTCACGATTATTTTCTCTATATTCCGGCATGAAGTCATGGCTAATTATTAGTTTATTATTCTGCTCCATTCCTGTAGTTGCACAGGATTTCAGAGGAGAGAACAGAGTATTTGTAAAGTTTGAAACAATTGCAGATGGAATGTTGGAATTCGAATCCAGCAAATTTACGATTGAGTTGAATGAAGAACAAAATCAATTTACTTTTTTTGTGGACTTGCAGACTTTTAAACCAGTAGACAATAGTGGTTCTATGACCTTGTTTAATGATGTATTTCAAGAGGAATTTCATTCGGACATTACCTATAAAGCGGATTTCTCAGCATTGAAATTTGATACTCAAACAGACCGCCCGCAACAAATAGATTTAAATGGAACATTATGGATGGGAACTACGAAAGTGGATCTTCCTTTCAGAGTAGAATTAGAATTAATGGATCGTTTTCTTTTTCTGGATTTCGATCTTGTTACACAACTCAACAAATTGGGTATAGAAATTCCCGATCAATATAAAAAAAAGCTTTCAGGTAAAATACATCTACAAGTATTGAATGGTAAACTGACAGAAGGATTCAGGTAATAGCTTATCCTGTGAATTACTGGAATTGTAATTGTAGTGTTAACCGAATTGCCAGATGTTATATTCATCAGACTTACCTCATAATAAATTAGCCCGGGATTAGTTCATATCATATGAGACTAAGCATAGTCTTTTTCATATTTTTAATAGGGGGAGTATTTTCTGATGCCTGGAGTCAGTCTGCGAAAAAGTACCGTGCAAAACCTCATTATTATGCTTACCCACAGGAACAAGTTTACGATTCGGGTCATCCGATTTTTGCTTATCCTGAATCCAGAGAAGGCAAGGAACGAAGAATAATGTCCGAAGAAACGGATACAACAAAATCGAAATTAGGAGCTACACTTATACTTCAAAAAGGGGATCAATTGATCTATTATGATACGCTTGTACAGATCAAATCTGACACGCAGGTTTTTATTCCAAGAGGTGTGCGCTATAGAGTTTCTGTCAGTTCGGAAGTTAAGGCCAATCAGTTTTATGATAGAACGAAAATAAAAGTAGAAAAGCATTGGTGGACTCAGTTGATGTTCAATTCCATTATCAGTTATGAAGGCCCTAATCAAGGATCTGATGTAGTCAATGAATTTAAAGAATCACAAGTTGTTTACTATCCTTACGAGGGCAAGACCATAGCCAACATCCACATTAAGCAGGTGGATGTGCTGGAAGGAACAGTTGATGATACCACAATAGTGGCCACTACAAAATTGGCTAAGCTAGCCAATAGCCTTCATACCAATACATGGGAACGTATTATTCGAAACAACTTATTGTTTGCTCCCGGCGAATCTATATTCAGTTACCTGGTAGCGGATAACGAACGATTGATTCGTCAGCTTCCCTATATTTTGGATTGCCGTATCTTGGTTGTTAATAATCCTGTCGATTCTTCTATGGTTGATTTATGGGTCATTACGGAAGATAAGTTTTCACTGGGAGGAGAATTGGTTGTTGGTGGTCCTGATGATGTGTACGGCGAAGTGTACGAACAAAACATTGGCGGTACCGGTCACGAAGTTGGATTTGGAATACAATACATCGCACAGGACGATCCTACCAATGACTACCGAGCTCGTTACCTGGCTCGGAATATTTTCGGAACGTTTACCGATTTGGCAATACGTTACAGGCATTATTTTAAAGGATCACAAACTACTTTTGACTTTAGTCGAGGCTTTGTCAATCAGTTTACCAAATATGCCTTTGGAACAAGTGCGGGGTTGGTCAAGGAGAATGTAAAAGAAGTTCAAGCGGATTCTTCAATTACTCCTGCACAATATACCAGCAACTACCAAGACGGTTGGGTAGGTCGCCAATTTGTAATCGGAGATAAAGTGGATCGGAAAAATTTAATTTTTATCGCTCGCATACGTCGTTACGATGCAGTTGATCGGCCATTTGTTTCTATTGATAGTAATGCCAACTACCATAATTATAGATTATTCGTGGGAGGCATCACATTTAAAAGAATCAATTACTATAAAAACAATTTCATCAATCGGTTTGGTGTAACAGAAGATATTCCTCACGGTTATTTTGTACAATATAATTTTGGGTATGAAGATTCAGAGTTCAAAGGCAGGTTCTATAATAGCGCGACAATAGGTTTAGGTTATCGCCTGAATCGATTAGGTTATGTTTCTTTCGTAAATGATTTTGGAATGTACCTAAGGGGAGATAATGTAGAACAGGCTTTGTACAGAGCGAGAGTGACATTCTTAACCAATATTATTCGGGCAGGTCGACATAAAATTCGTAATTCATTTTATTATACGTATGTCGCAGGCATTAATAGACGTAAAGGAGAAATTGTAAACTTTGACAACAAAATACAAGGCTTGGCCGGAACAGGTTTACAGGCTTTGCAAGGTACTTTTATACACTATGAATTGGTAGATTTTACACCGTGGAATGTCTATGGGTTTCGCGCGGCATGGGCTATACTAGCAGATGCAGGGTGGCTACAATCTGGCAGAGATACTCGCTCCACGTCAGATTTTTACACGGCCTTTGGCATCGCCTTGAGAGTTAGAAATGAAAGTTTGGCCATTAAATCCATCGAATTGTCCTTCAAATATTATCCTACAATAACTGATCAGAATAAGTACTATATTCTTGATCTGTCAACAAGTACCCCTGGTTCTACACCTCTTGATTTACCAATTGTACCTGGAGTTATTCCTTACCAATTGCGATAATTTCAGTATATTTACTCCTCTATTTTACGTTTGATATGGATACACAATTGATTAAAGACTTTATCTACACGGAAGAAGGTAAGCTCATTGTTGCATTAATTGTAGGCGGAATAATAGGAGCGGAAAGAGAATACAGAAGTAAAGCAGCTGGTTTTAGAACCGTTATTTTAGTTACGCTCGGCTCTTGTTTATTTACAATATTATCCATTAAATTGGGAAGTATAGACGACAAATCAAGAATTGCGGCAAACATTGTAACCGGCATTGGCTTCTTAGGTGCAGGTGCTATTTACCGTGATAAAATTAGTATCCGTGGAATTACCACAGCCACTACTATTTGGATTTCAGCTGCTATAGGAATGGCAATTGGTTGCGGACAGTTTTCTCTAACGATATGGGTTACGTGTATAGCCATGACGATCTTACTCAGTTTTTCATGGTTTCAACGCATCATTGATACTGTAAATCAGGAAAAGATGTATAAGATTACTTACGACGATCAGCCCGATCACATTGCAGCGGTAGAGCATTTGTTTCATTTACATCATTTAACATGCTTTAGAGTAAAGCAAATAAAACATAAAGATGAAATCGTAATTGTCTACACGGCCAACGGTAAAGAAAAACAACATGGACTTTTTTTGAATGAATTATACCGTCAGAATAACATCCGGTCATTTGAAGTTTAGATTTAGCTAAATAACTTTTAATCTTGGTTTTAACGTTAGGTTTTATCTAAATTGCTCCAATATCATAGTTACTAGTTATGAAGGATTTATCTGTAGTAATTCCTATTTACAACGAAGAGGAAAATATTCAATTACTTTACACCCGTGTCAAAGGTGTGTTGGATAAAATGGAGGTGTCTTACGAACTGGTTTTTGTTAATGATGGAAGTAAAGATCAGTCTTTGTCATTGATTGAAGGATTAGCAGCGCATGATAACACCGTTAAGTATATAGATTTCAGCCGTAATTTTGGGCATCAGATAGCTGTTACAGCAGGCTTGGATCATACATCAGGAAATAGAGTAGTTATTATAGATGCAGATCTTCAAGACCCTCCAGAATTAATTCCTGATATGTACCGAAAAATGGATGAGAATTATCAAGTGGTCTATGCCAGGAGGATAAACAGAAAAGGCGAAAGGTTTTTAAAGAAAACCACCGCAAAGATTTTTTATCGCACATTATCCAGTATTACAGCTTTTGACATTCCTCTTGATGCGGGTGATTTCAGAATCATGGATAGAAAAGTTGTAGATGTACTGAAACAAATGCCTGAACAGCAAAAATTCCTGAGAGGTCAAATTTCCTGGATTGGGTTTAATCAAACTTATATAGAATACGATCGAGAAGAAAGACATGGCGGGCAAACAGGATACACGTATAAAAAAATGTTTCGCTTTGCACTGGATGGTATTACATCTTTTTCAAATTTGCCGCTGAAAGTAGCCTCTTTGATGGGCTTTATCGTTTCAGCAATGGCGTTCATTATTATGTTATACGCTTTGTACATCAGATTCTTTCATAACGATTACGTTCAGGGTTGGACTTCTATGATTATAAGTATCATGTTTATAGGAGGAATTCAACTCATATGTGTAGGTATTATTGGAGAATACATCAGTCGCATCAGTACCAATGTAAGACAAAGACCTCTCTACATTACCAATAAAACAAACATGAAATAGTCTTAACTTATAGAAGATTCATGTTTTGAAATGACAGTTATAAGATCATCATAATTCTTTTTAAATGACTTTAAAATCACTCGATCTGGTATTGCCATGTTATAATCCCATTCCTGGTTGGGAAGATAAGATTATTCATTCTTGCCAAATGATTGCTGATAAAATAGCACCTGCTAAACTCTCAATATATATTGTAAATGATGGTTCTAGTCACACGATTAGCAGCACTCAATTAGATAAGCTGAAAAATGCCATATATTCTATTCAATATCTTTCTTATCCTGTAAATCAGGGTAAAGGATATGCTCTTCGTTACGGTGTAAAAGAATCTAAAAGTGAAATCTGCATCTATACCGATATAGATTTTCCATTTACTGAAGAATCATTGTTACACATCTATTTCTCTTTGTGCAAAGTCGAAGCAGATATTGTAGTAGGGAATCGGAATGAAGCATATTATGCAAAAGTGCCACGTGTTAGAATCATTATTTCAAAAATATTACGTTTATTCATTCGCTTATTTTTGGGAATGAAAATAAGCGATACACAATGCGGATTAAAGGGCTTTAATAAAACAGGTAAAGAGTTGTTTTTGCGTACTACTATTAACCGTTATTTATTTGATCTGGAGTTTGTCCACATGGCTTCAAATACTAAAAGTATTCGAATTATACCTATGCTTGTACAACTCAAAGAGGGAATAGTATTTTCACGTATGAATATGAAAGTGTTAATGACAGAAGCTTCTAGTTTTGCTAAAATTGTGATGAAGCATTACTTTAAATAAGGTAACATTTGATTCTGTAAATGTTCAATAGTATAAAGCACATCCTTGCTGTAAAAATTAAATGATATAGAAATGCCTAATAAAGAAGAAACGTTTTTTTCTAAAGAATTTTATTTTTTGATCGCAATGATCGCTGTGACGGCGGTTACTGTAGTTCCTTTTGCTTTCACTGGTTTTGCAACAGGAGATGATGTTCAATATTATATCACCGCCAATACGCAGGATATTTGGGCGCAGAGCTATAATTATGCGCAAGGAAACGGACGCTTTTATTTTGTGTTCATGATGCCTATTTTTTATCAGTGGTTGCCTTATATTTTCGATAATTTTGTAGCGACAAAAATGGTCAACGTATCGTTTATAGTTCTCAATTATCTTTTATTTGCGCTCATTATTAAAGAGATTTTCAAGAACAAATGGTTAGCGTTTTTATGCTATTTAATCGGCATGGTCTTTATTTCTATAAAGGGGATTAATAATCCTATTGCAAGTTATCCGATTTACTTCTCCTTATCGTTTTCATTAATTTTGTATTCCCTGTATTGTGCGATAAAGTTCAACGATACACAACTAAGAAAATATAAAACACTTTCCGTTATTTTTTTTGCATTAGGTCTCCTTTTCTACGAGAATTATTTAATCTATTTACCTCTCATTTTAGGTTTCATAATTTATCATCAATTTAAGGATAGTAAGAAATCTCTGGTTTTAAAATTGAAAAGAGCATTTATAATAGTGTTGCCTTATTCCATTGTTGTATTTGTTTATTTAGCCGCTTACATAGGATGGAGATTGGTTTTTAATCAGTATCAATATAGTGGAGCGATGATCGCAACCCATAATAGCATTTGGGATTTTCTAAATACAATTACATCTATTTCTAGAGGGGCCTATCCATTATTTTTTTATTTTTCGGAACATTCTGTTTTTACAGAGAATAGCTTTATCCTGGAAAATCATGAACATGGATTACCTAATGTATTTCTACATGCAAAAATAGAATGGGTTTTCAAGGCTGTAATTGTGAGTTTATTATTCTTCTACATTATACAGCGAGTTAATTTGATTGAGAAAAGAAAAGTGTTTTATGCTGGTTTAATTGGGGTGATATTTATTTATTCTCCGCAGTTTTTATTGGCTACTACAGAAAAATACATGACACTAGTGAAGTGTTGTGGTATCACAAATTATCTGACTACCTATTTTTCTGTTTTCCCTGTTGCCCTGTTATTGGGTATTATCTTATTGATCCCTGTTTTTCTTATTCCCAAAGAGAAGTTCTTAATATCTTACAAAGTATTCATCTCTGTACTCATAGGATTGGCTTGCGTTGTGAATGATTATTCGAATGATCACGCTTTGACAGATTTAAAAAACCCACTGTATACTTTTCAAGCATTTGAAGAATTAACACAAACTAAAGCTTTTAAAGCGATACCTGCGAACTCTTTTATTTATGCTCCGCAATTGTATAAGGAGAACTCTGAAATCAGTACCATGTTTGGACAGGTGTTTGATTGGTCTGATTAT
>JACMQM010000332.1 GCA_014376985.1 Cytophagaceae bacterium
TTGGAGACATAAATCACTTTTAATTGTACCGTCTCATAAGCATGTACTTTTGCCGAACTCTTTATAGAACCTTCAATGACTGTTTGATTGAACAAATTAGAATGCCATTGAAACGTATGGTGCGTATACCATAGTGGATATTGGCGCTCTGTTTCATAGATAGAATTGCCTACATAATACTGCTTTTCCTTCCATGATACGAATTCTGTCTGATCAGTTGTATCGTAAGGTACCAGCGCCAATGTTTTAATATCACGGTGGTATATTCCTTTATCTTTTGGTAATAATAAAAGCGTTTGCTGTTGTGCCGTAAAAGAAACTTTTCCTGTAACGACTGTCAATTCAACATCATCTTGCTGATAAGCTTTCAAGTCGAAAGAGGTTCCTAATACTTTGGTTATAGTTCCTGAAGCATGAATAATAAAAGGCTGCTCCGGATTTTTTTTAACATCAAAAAATGCTTGTCCCTCTAAATAAACTATTCGTTCTTTTCCATCAAAAGAAGACGTATAAGTCAAAGAAGAATGCTTGTTGAGCCAGACCATGCTGCTGTCTGGCAGATAAAAAACATCACCGTTTTCTGCTGTGCTTTTAACGATGTTACGTTGGGAAGACCAAGATCCTGCATAATACAGATAAGCCATGCCAATCACCAATACAAGACTTGCAGCAATTTGATAAAAGCCCGCACTTCTGAAAACGGGCATAAAATAGCTGCGCTTGGGCTGGTTTTTTTGTTTAATCTTTTGTTGAAATCTCAACCAGGCGGCATCGGTATCAGGCGTATAATTAGATGAAGAAAGAGACTTCTCCCAGACTTCAGCATGCGCTGCATAGTAAGCTTCGTGGGCTAACGATTCCTGTCTCCAGGAAAAAAGCGTGGCTTCCTCCTCTTCGGAAATCTGATCAGTTAGGTACCTGACAATTAAGTGATCGAAATTCTTTTCCATTTGTTTGCTTAAAACACCCGCTCCAGCCTTCCTATAAATAAGACAAGTGAGTTTAATTTTCCCCCTAAAGATTGACTATTATTTAATGAGTAAGTTGAAATTTCTGGCTCGATGATTTAGTTTAATTGATTGCGTTAGGGATTGAGCCATTGTTTGAGCTCTTTTTCTTTGATTCTTCTAATGAAATAAATCTCAGGACAGATTCAAAGGAAAAAAGCGAGTGGTGAAAGCCCGGCCCGAAGGGAACGCCATTCATCATATAAGTAAACCTATTCTTTTAAGACTAGTTAAATTTAAATTGAAGCAAGCGATTAAAACTTTATTTGTATAAAGAAATTATAGCATAAGGGTTAGGGCGTTTCCTTCGGACCGGGCTTTCGCCACTCGCTTCCCGCCAATGCATCTTTATTGTTACGCAATCTTGTTTCTGGCGGGAGAGCTCAGGCAATGGCTCAATCCCTAACGCAAAGACTACAATCTAAATTAGTCTGACACTCTTAACTATCTCGTTTTAGAAAAGATTTAAGCTCTTCCCGTAATTTGGCAAGCGCTATGCCCATTTGATTTTCTACTGTTTTTATACTGACCTGCATCGAATCAGCAATCTGTTGGTGTTTGAGCCCTTCCATACGACTCAATACAAAAATCACTTTACAACGAGGCGGTAAATTGTCAATCGCTCTTTCAATGGCAGCATTGAGTCTGTCGTAATCCATGGTGTCATGAATAGTCAATGAACCTAGAGCTTGTTCATTGAATTCGTCATATGATTTCACATTTCGTTTGTGATAACTTTGCAAATAATTTAAACAAGAATTAGAAACGGCTCTGTAGAGATAGCCCTTGAGGTTAGAGTCTATCGTCAATTCATTTCTCTTTTTCCAGATGGTTAAAAATACATCCTGAACAATGTCTTCTGCTGCGCTCTTATCCTTCACAATGGCATAAGCCACTTTACACAACATCTTATGATGTGTGCGAAAGATTTTTTCAATATCATTCAAATTAAATTCCTCTGATTCTTCCATTTCCTATCTCTGAATGCGGAGAAATTGATGACCTTATTCCAGTATGATCAAATTAAATATACAGAATAAGAATAAAAACGAAATCCCAATAGCTCAAATTCAGCTCTTACTTGAAAAAGTGGAGAATAAAGACAACTAATCCTTCATACAAATTTAAACGCTGCAGAATAAAGAAGTATTTGTCCTGTAAACCAACTAACAGTTTAGTAGTCATTTATGTAAACGAGCCCAGAAGCTGCGATCGCCATATACCCTTTTTAGGGTATATAAAACCAAGTCTATTATTTGGATTCAATCTAAATAAGAAGAAACTTGCGCAGCATTTGAAAAACGCTTCTTCATGAAAAACATCAAACCATTCCTTATTGCTTTAGTATGTGTTGTACTCTTTTGCGCATGCAAAAAAACCGAAGACGATCCGGCTCCTTCTTCTACTATAAGTAAAGAAGCTGTAGTAGGAAACTACGCCATCCTTGTGCATGCTACTTACCAGGATGCTTACACGCAAGCATTGTCACTGAAAGCAAAAGCAAATACATTTTTAGCTGATCCAAGTGAAAGTAAATTCACTGAATTGAAAAATGCTTACCTGGCTGCCCGAGTGCCTTACGAACAATCAGAAGCATTTCGTTTTTATGATGGTCCAATTGACGATGCAAATGGTCCTGAAGGATTGTTGAACTCTTGGCCATTGGATGAATTATTTATTGACTATGTAGATGGTCAACCAACATCAGGAATCATTAACAATGCTGTAGATTATCCTGCTATTGATAAAGCCTTAATTGAAAATGAAAATGGCAATGGCGGTGACGCTAACGTGTCGTCAGGATACCATGCGATTGAATTCTTATTATGGGGACAAGACCTTAGCGACCTTGGACCTGGGGCCAGACCTTATACAGATTACTTAACAACTGGTGGTACGGCTTCTAACCAAGCAAGAAGAAAACAATACCTGACAGCAGCCATTGATTTGTTGATTGATAACCTGTCTTATCTTGTTGATGCATGGGCTCCTAACAGGGCTAATTTCAGAGCTGATTTCGTAAAAAACCCAAACACAGCATTGGCTCAAATCATTAGTGGTGCAGGTAAATATGCAAAAGGTGAATTAGCCGGTGAGCGCATGACAGTAGCATTAAACAGCCAGGATAAAGAAGACGAACATTCTTGTTTCAGTGATGATACACACCATGATATCGTGTACGGAAATCAAAGCATCATTAACGTATATACTTGTCACTACGTAAGAACAAACGGTACTATAATCGCCGGTTCTAGCATCTCTGATTTAGTAAAAGCAAGCAATGCGAAAGTTGATGAAGAAATGTCAACTTTGTTGGACGATGCTGAAAACAAAGCATTGATGATCCACCCTCCTTTCGATCAGGAAATTGCAGGAACAAACGCAGCAGGTAGAACACGTGTTCAAAATACTATTGATGCGATCAAAGCAGAAGGTAATAAATGGGTACAAGTAGCGTCTACTATCGGTATTTCATTAACCATTCCTGATACCAACAATTAACATTAATAAGATAAGTGTATAAATCAAGATGTAAGTTTTTAACAATAAGCATGGCACTCTGCGTCATGCTTATTGCCGTTTATGGCTGTAGGAAGAAAGAAGAGGAAGCCACTACCAGCAGTAGCATTGATACTGCTGAACAATATGCCGGCGGAGAAGGAACCTCTTTTGATTTCTCAGTCAATGCCTTCAGCAATCCCATGGCTACTCTTTCCAGCGGAGGTGAAGATTCGTTTGTTGTAGGCAATTCATTTTTCAATAAAAACTGGGTGATTGCACCATCGTCTACCACAGGCAGAGATGGTTTGGGACCTTTCTTTAATTCTACTTCTTGTTCAGGATGTCATTCCATAGATGGAAGAGGAAGGCCACCTCTTGCACTCAATGAAGTATCAGGCCTGCTGATGCGATTAAGTATTCCTGGTACCAGTACACATGGAGGACCTCTGGCTGATCCTTCTTATGGAGAACAGTTAAGTGATCATTCCATTCCAGGACTGGATATTGAAGGCTCTATTCAATTGACTTATACTCCCATCAATGCCACTTACAGCGATGGTACAGCGTATGAACTCTTGAATCCTACTTATAACCTCATCAACTTAAATTACGGAAGCTTAAGTGCCTCGGCATTGTTCTCCCCTCGTATCGCGCAGCAGATGCCGGGGTTGGGATTATTAGAGGCAGTGTCTGAAAGTACGGTTTTGTCTTTTGCAGATGTAAACGATGCAAACGGTGACGGCATTTCAGGAAAACCAAATTATGTGTGGGATGAAACCAAACAAGCCAATGCATTGGGTCGATTTGGATGGAAAGCCAATCAACCTTCCTTAAGACAACAAACATCCGCTGCATTTCTTGGAGACATCGGTATCAACTCGACGCTTTTTACCGGTCAAAACCTAACAGCCGATCAGGAAACATTGTATGGAGGCTTAGCCAATGGTGGTACACCTGAAGTATCCGATAATATATTAGACAATGTTATTTTCTACAGCTCCACACTGGCAGTACCGGGCAGAAGAAATATGAACGATGCGGAGGTTTTAAAAGGCAAGCAACTTTTTACTACATTAAAATGTAACAGTTGTCATATCTCTTCTATGGAAACGGGTACTCATCCCACTATACCTGAATTGTCTCATCAAAAAATATCCCCTTACACCGATCTGCTCCTGCACGATATGGGTTCAGCTCTGGCAGACGGCAGACCAGACTTCCAGGCCACAGGATCTGAATGGAGAACTCCACCCTTATGGGGAATTGGATTGATTCAAACAGTGAATGGTCATACCAACTTATTGCACGATGGCAGAGCGCGTAATGTGGAAGAGGCGATTTTATGGCATGGTGGTGAAGCAGCTAATAGTAAAACTAATTTCACAAGCTTGAATGCTACGCAACGTGCAGCGCTGATCAAATTTGTTAATTCACTTTAGACTTATGAAACATTTATTTCTTTCCGTTACGTTAATGGCTTTTGTTATTTTTTCTTGCAAAAGGACAAATGAGGAAGCAGCTCCGCAAGTTAATTATACACCGGAACAGAAAGAATCCGTTTTACAAAATTTAGGAGACAATCTGATCGTTCCTGCTTACAAAGAGTTCACTGTAGACAGTGATTCCCTTAGAAGTAAATGTTTGGCATTTTGCACGACACCAAATCTAACTACGCTCGCAACAGCTCAGGATGCCTGGAAAAAAGCCAAGCTTTCCTGGAAGGGTTGTGAAGTATTCAACAACTTTGGCCCCGGTGAAACGTTATTCATATACACAGTGATAGATTATCCTACTATCTCCATTGCAAAAATAGAAAGCAACATCAGTACCCCCACTGCTATCGCCCAAATAGATAGTGCATATGTTGAAACAAGAAGTTCTACCGCTAAAGGATTAACCGCTATTGAATACTTATTGTTTGATCGCACTGACAACAATAGCATAATCACTAACTATACTTCAGCCAGTAACTTCGCTAACAGAAAAGAATATTTAATTCAACTTTCAAAAAATCTTCGGTACAAATCTTTACTCATTTATAAAAGTTGGGCACCGGAAAACGATAACTATGTAACTGAATTTAAAACCAATCCAAAGAATGATATATACGGTTCATTGTCGCTGCTCATCAATAGTCTCGTTCATCAGGTAGATGTTGTGAAAACTGTTCGCATCGGCAACCCTGTAGGTAAAACAACCGGTACTGCTGCGCCTGCTTCTGTAGAAGCTTATTATAGCCGCTACTCTTTTGAATGCCTAAAAGCCAATTACCTTTCTGTACAATATCTTATGACAGGAACAGGATACGGCAGTATGAATGGAAGTGGCATCAATTTATTGATGAATAATAGCACTCAAAAACAAACAACATACAATGCAATCCTAGCCAATCTTGCAGCAAATATAAACTATACAGTGAATATTCCTGTTTCGCTTGAACAAGCGGCTCAAGACAACACTGCAGATGTTAATGCGCTGTATGATTCCGCAAAACTATTGGTAAAATTACTAAAGAGCGATATGCGTTCTGAATTGAATATCGCTATTACCTTTTCTGATTCGGATGGCGATTAAAAAAGTGAAGAGTAAGAGTGAAGGGTGAACATTAATCTAATTCATTCACTGTTCACCCTTCACTCTTCACTTTTAAAAGTTATTTTTTATCTTGCAGTATGGATCAGCCGCAACCGGACTTAAAGCGAATCAATAAATTCATCAGCGAATCAGGCTTTTGTTCCAGAAGAGAAGCCGATAAACTGATCGAACAGCAACGCGTGACGATCAACGGAAAGCTTCCTGAAATAGGTACCAAAGTATCTCCTACCGACGAAGTGCGTGTTGACGGCAAACTCATCGAAGCTTCCAATAATACGATCTACATTGCTTTTAATAAACCTGTAGGCATCACCTGCACCACAGAACTTGATATTAAAAGCAACATCATCCACTATATCCATCATCCTCAACGCATCTTCCCTATAGGCCGTCTGGATAAGCCTTCAGAAGGTTTAATTTTTTTAACAAACGATGGAGATATCGTTAACAAAATACTAAGGGCAGGTAACAACCACGAAAAAGAATACATCGTTAGCGTGGATCATCCCATCACTAATGATTTCATTACCAAAATGAGCAACGGAGTTCCGGTTCTTGATACCGTTACGCAAAAATGTTTGGTGACGAAAGAAAACAGTTTTACATTCCGCATAGTGTTGACACAAGGATTGAACAGACAGATCCGTCGTATGTGCGATTACCTGGGTTACAGTGTAACCAAGTTAAAACGTGTTCGCATCATGAATATTAGCTTAGACAAACTTGGTGTTGGAAAGTGGAGAAACCTGTCAACATCTGAAATAGCTGAGATCAACAGCATGGTTGCTTCATCGAGTAAGACGGAAGAAGCTTCTTATTTGGAAGAAGAATAAAAAGTTCTAACAAAAAGATTCGAGCTATTTTTCTATTGAGTGTCTCATCCTCAGCCTACCCCCAGACAGGCCGAAATCTATCGATTATAATCTGCCTTTTCATACAAGCGAATGGTCTTCCAGGGGTTAGTTAATAAAAAAAGATCCCAGCGTTATGCACTGGGATCTTTTTTTATTTATTTCTTACTCTTGCTAAATACTCTTGCTGTATTACGCGTAGTTGTTCAACATAACCGGCATCACCAACATCAACAAATCCTCGTTGTCTGATTTATCAGCAGGAGTTAAAATACCCGCTCTATTAGGAGCAGACAATTGTAACTCTACGTTATCGCAATCCAGGTTGTTTAACATCTCTAATAAGAAACGAGCGTTGAATCCGATTTCCATATCTTCGCCTTGGTAATCGCAAGCCAGACGTTCGTTCGCTTCATTAGAGAAGTCCAAATCTTCTGCAGAGATTTGTAATTCACTACCGGCGATTTTCAAACGCACTTGGTGAGTCGTTTTGTTAGCATAGATAGAAATCCTTCTCAAAGAGTTGAAAAAGTCATTTTTAGAGATGACTAATTTATTAGGGTTGTTCATCGGAATAGCATTTTCGTAATCAGGGAAACGCTCATCGATCAAACGACAAATCATTTTAAGGTTGCCAAAACTAAAGAAAGCATTGGAAGCATTGAATTCTATCTTCACCATGCTTCTGTCGTTAGGGATAGAAGACTTGATCAGGTTCAATGCTTTTTTAGGAATAATGATGTTGTTCGCCATATCAGACGTTACATCCACTCTTCTGAATTTTACTAAACGGTGACCGTCTGTAGCAACAAACGTTACGTTGGTATCAGACAACAACAAGTAAACACCTGTCATAGCTGGTTTCAATTCGTCGTTGCTGGCTGCAAACAAAGTACTGGCGATGGCTCTGTTCAATACGTCTGCAGGCATTTCAACCGAATAGCCATTTTTCACAGCTGGTACTTTAGGGAAATCAGTAGCATTTTCACCAGACAATCTGTAACGACCGTTATCAGAACTGATTTCAATACTGTATGTTTCTTCGTCGATAGAGAAGGTTACCGGTTGCTCTGGTAAGTTTTTCAACGTATCCAACAATATTTTAGCGGGAACAGCTATGCTTCCTTTTTTCTTAGCATCTACAGGAATTTCTGTGATCATAGAAGTTTGAAGATCAGACGCAGAAACCGTCAATAAACCTTCTGTTACTTCAAACAGGAAATTTTCCAGGATAGGCACAACCGGGTTGGTTGTGATAACTCCGTTAACAGAGTTCAAATGTTTAAGCAATGTGCTTGATGATACTACGAATCTCATGATCAATAAAGGGATATGAAAAATTTACATATTAAAATTAAGCAAATTCGCTTAAAA